>NZ_LOSX01000015.1:0-664 GCF_001521985.1 Burkholderia sp. RF4-BP95
TCCTGGTTGATGTTTGGTGCGTGCGATCCGTCGATGGGCCAAGGCAGGAAGTCGGACCCGTCCGCGATCCTGGTCGGCGGTCTGGATACCGTCAGTCGCAAGCTGCACGTCGTCCATGCGGAGATCAAACGGCGTGTGCCGTCGAAACTCGAATCGGACCTGATCAAGGTCCAGCGAGAGTTTCGCTGTCGCGCTTTCGGATTCGAAAACAACAACGCTTACGAGTGGGCGCGGCAGGATTTGCTGAAGTCCAGCCTGCGTGCTGGCGTGCCACTACCGCTCGTCGGTGTCACCGCATCCGTTGCTCCCGAAGTGCGGATCGATTCCCTGGAACCGTTCGTCACAGATCGTATCTCGCCGTCGATTCTCTTTCATGCCGGGTTGACCACGCTACTTGCCGAACTGGACGAATGGCCCGAGCCGCAGAGCCATCACCACTTCGACGGCCTGACCGCGCTGCACATTCTCTGGATGATCGCGCAGTCGCGCGGCTACGGCATCACTGACGGTTACGAAGCCGTCACGTCCCGACCGATCGAGCGCGGTTCGGACGAACGGGACGACGACTACGACTATCCGCAATCGAGTCGACGCGGGTTTTGAGGAAACGAAAAATGGCACAAATTCTTGATATGTACGGGCAGCCGATCCAGCGCGAGGTGTT
>NZ_LOSX01000016.1:0-168932 GCF_001521985.1 Burkholderia sp. RF4-BP95
TCAGCTCGCGGCCATCAAGCGCCCACACTTATCGGCTGTTAATTTTTAAAGAGCATTTCTGCGAGAAACCTGGAGTTTCTCAGCAGCGCTGCGTTTTCAGCAGCAGAGAAGCGAAATTATGAACCATCTTTTTCAGCTCGTCAACAACTTTCTGAACTACTTCGTTGCGACGACTGGGGTTCAACTTCGTGTGCGCCCGGGCTCTACCACCGCCCTCGACCGCACCGCTTCCCTTCTTCCTCCGCGCTGCGTTTCCGTTAGCGCGAAAGAGGCGTGATTCTAAGCAGCTCCCGGCGATCGCGCAAGGGTTTGGTGGATTTTTCTTCATCCTCGCCGATTCTGCCTTCCGGCCATGCCGGAGCACGAGACCGCTTATGGTGCAAAGAACGGACTAGAATGTGAGGTTCTTCGCCCCTTTCTATACGTATTTAATATGCGCCAGCGAATCGCCAAACGCCTCCCCCCCGACGCCGACAAACTGGTCGGCCTGTCGCTTGCGCTCTTCGCCTCGGGCAGCCGCATCGAGGATCGCTTCTGGGAAGCGAAGCTCGATGCGCTACTCGCCAAGATCGTTCGCAACGGCAACCAGACCACGCTCGACGCAGCACTCGACCATCTGCAGCAGAACCACCCTGATGCCTATGGCGCGCTCGCCGACATGGCCGAGACGCATAGTGAATCGATGGTGGTCGAGCACGACGGCCAGCCGTACGATGCGCTGCTGGTCGCCGTTCCCGTTCTTGCCTGGACGCGCTACATGATTCCGTCGGGCCCGCTGAAAGGCGACGTCGCCGACGCACTGCGCACGCACCTGCAAGCGCACGTGCTCGCCACCGGCACGCTGGTCGGCCTGGCCCCGTTCCTGTACAGCATCGACCAACTGCCGCGCCACCACGTCGAGACTTACCGGCTCGCCCAGCAGCTCGCGCACGCGGCGCTCGGCCAGCACGCCGCCAAGCTCAGCTTCGGCGACTTGCCCGAAACCTCGCCGATCCTGGCAGACCCACGCTTCCTCCTCGCCGTCGTCGCCGCGCCGGCCGGCGCACCGCTGTTCCGCTGGCAGGAAGAAGAGCACGGCAATCGGATCGAACGCGGCCAGTGTCTCGAGCAATGGACCGCGCAGGGCGGTCCGAACCTGTCGATTGCCCTCCCCGGCTGCGAGTTCGAATGCCTGCTCCCGGACGCATACTATTCGGCCTGCCGTGATGCGGACGAGCGCATCCGTCCGCACACGGTCCGAACGGCAATCCGTTATCTTTTCGACACACTTGGTACGGCACCGCAAGAGCTGCGCGCCGTGGTCGCAGGCTTCGGCGAGCGACGGATCGACGAGTATCGCGTCGGCTTCACGCGACGCGCCAGCAACGACGTGATCTATGGCGTCGTGTGGCCGCTCTACGGCCGCGAAAACGGCGACGTGTCGATCGACAGCGCGACGCTCGAAGGCGAAGCACCGATCGAAGGGCCGCTCGAGGAGATAGTGAGTCTGCTGAAGGAATGCGGCGTAACCGACGTCCGCCGGCACGCGGGCCGCTTCGAGCCGGAATATTGCGACGACTGCGGCGTGCCGCTCTATGCGGATCCGCTCGGCGAAATCGTCCACGCGGAAATGCCAGAAGACGCCTCGCCCGCCCAACCGCACTTTCACTGATCGTACATCGCAGGCCCGCAGTGCCTGCCCGACGAAGCCGCTCCCGGTTCCAGCCGGAGCGGCTTTTTTCTCGTCCGCATTTCCGTCATTCGAAATTTCAGATTTCTCCTAAGCCTTTCAGCCAAGCAGACTTCGTGTAAGGTTTTTGTCATTATCGGACCCAACGCATGCCAACGGCAGCTCAATGACTCACCTTACGGAGGTTGAATATGCGGTTCCTGGTGCTGAACTCAGACGCCGAAAGGCGTGACGGACTGAAGGCCCTGCTGCGACAGATCGACCGTCACGCCAGCATCAACGATGCGCCCGATGGCTTCCAGGCGCGCCGGCTGCTGCGCACTCAGCGCTTCGACCTCGTTGTTATCGACTGGCTGGACGTCGGCCGCCTCTGCGAACTCCAGGCGCTCTGCAGCGCCTGCTCGCCGACACCCGTCGCGGTACTGATCGACGAATCCACGCCGGAAGCCATCCAGCGCTTCTACAACTATGGCGTCGCGGGTGTGATCCCGCACTCCACACGGCCGCACCTGATCGTGCGGGCGCTCGAAATGGTTCTGCTGGGCGGCCATTACATCCCGCCCATCGCACTCAGCCTGCTGCCCTCCACTGCCGCGGTACGCCACGACGCCCATTTCCAGACGCTCGCCGGATCGCTGCCGCGCCGCCCGCCAAGTGGTCTCCTGTCGCCCAGACAGGCGCAGATCATGCGGTTCGTCCATATGGGCAGCACCAACAAGATGATCGCTCGCACGCTCGGCATCAGCGAAGGCACCGTAAAGATCCACCTCGCCAGCATCTTCCAGCAGCTGGGCGCGGCAAACCGCGCCGCCGCAGTCGCGATCTACAACGGGTGGCTGTCGCCGCATCTCGAGGTGTTGCTGGCGAACCGCGATCGTGCAAGCAAGCCCGTCATCGGCGAACGCGGCCGGGTTCCGCTGCGCATGCAACGGAACGACCGTCCATACCCGCTGCCCGCCGCGAACACCGATACCCGGGACCTGCCGCTCGCGGCCGAACCGCCAGCTCGGTTTCGGCGCGAGCGCTGATCGGACAGTATCGATATTGCGACGGTCGACATGTGCGGATTCCCACCTTCGATGCTCAACGAGTAATATGGACGCATGGGTTTTCTTTTCACACCGCTTCCGCTCTGGGTTGGCATCGGTGGCTGGATCGCCGCCGTGGCATTGCTCGCGCTCGCGCTCTGGAATCGTCCCTTCGTCCGTCTCCAGGACGCAACGCTCCAGCACGTGTGGCTCGCGCTCGTCACCGCGATCACGGTGCTCTGGGCCTCGAATGCATGGCTCGAGGACGGCATCGTCATGCACCTGCTCGGCGCGACGCTGCTCGTCACGCTGTTCGACTGGACGCTTGCGCTGATCGCGATGGGCGCCGTCACAGCCGTCGCCGCTATCGTCTTCGATGCGCCGTGGCAAGGCATCGGCGTGACCTATCTGATCTACGGTGCGCTACCGGTCGCCGTGTCCGCGTTGCTGCAACGCGCCGCGATCGCGTGGCTCCCGCACAATCTCGCGTCGTTCATCACCGGTCAGGGATTCCTGTCACCGGCCATCGCGATCGTCGCAGTCGCAGCGGCCGCAGCCGGAGTCCAGCTCGCTCTCGCGGACGGCGTGCCCGTCGTCATTCCCGCAGGCTATCTGCTGAACACTGCGCTCCTCGCGCTCGGCGAAGCGTGGTTCACCGGCATGGCCACCGCGCTCATCGCCGTCTATCGTCCGGCGTGGGTCACGACGTTCGACGTTCGGCGCTATCGCCTCGGCGGTCCGCGCGCCTGAACGTGCCGGTCCGGTACGATCGGCGCGCGTGACGATCCGCTTCCGCAGCGCGGGAGAGTGCGACATCTACTGCCGCACAACTTTTTTACGCTAAGATTGAACTCCTGATCTTCATCGGACATCTATACGTGCCCGATGTCTCATTCGCTCCTCACCAATAACCAGATGGACAGCTCACCTGCCTCGCTCCGGATCTTCCGGGCGTTCGGCAAGCTGGCAGCCTGTGTCGCGGGCCTGTCGCTTGCGCTTCCGGCACCGGTATTCGCCGACCTCCTCGACCAGCGCTCCGAACTGATCAACAAATTCGTCAACGAGATGCATGCCGATCCGATCGTCGCCGATTGTGCGGCGCACGGCAGCTTCATCGCCAGCACATCGACGGCCTTCGACCGCGTCGACTTCGCACCGAACGCGTTCGAAAGCGGCAACGCGACAATTACGCCGTGGAACGATTCGTTCGATCAGGGCAAGCAGCGCGTGAAGGTCGACAACATCGTCACCGTGGACGGCCTCGGCGTCCACAGCGACGGCAGCGACCCGACACCGCTGAAATTCCGCTGTGGCTATGTCGGCCAGCAAATGCTGGCGTTCAGCTGGAACGATCCGGTGCCGCCACTGAAGCCGCTTGTCGAACGCCCGTCGTCGTCGACGAAGAAGTTCAAGGGCAAGTCGCACCGCG
Source organism: Burkholderia sp. RF4-BP95 (assembly GCF_001521985.1). Taxonomy (NCBI): domain Bacteria; kingdom Pseudomonadati; phylum Pseudomonadota; class Betaproteobacteria; order Burkholderiales; family Burkholderiaceae; genus Burkholderia; species Burkholderia sp. RF4-BP95. Next base: position 4,127 of record NZ_LOSX01000016.1, read on the forward strand.
GCAAGGTCAAAGCCAAGGCATCCGGCCGCACCGGCAAGAAAGCCGTCGCAACGCAGAAATCAAGCGGCCAGAAGAAAGCCGTGAAGAAGAAAACCGCGAAGAAGTCCTGATTCGACAGAGCGGCAACGACAAAAGCAAAAAAGCCGGCGCATCGCACGATGCGCCGGCTTTTTCATATCGACGACGGTACGTTTACGCGAACGTCTCGACGTGCACCAGGATTGCCGCCAGCATCGCCGCGCCAAGCGCGGCGCTCCGCTCGCCGTTCCAGCCGACCCGCTCGTCCGGAAGGTTCGCATTGTCCTTGAACGGCATCTCGAGCGTCAGTGACAAGCAGCCGAACTGATGACCGATGTACTTCGACGCAAGCTTGAGCGCGTCTTCCTTGTACTTGCTCGCCGCATAACCGTGCTCGGTCTGGAAATCCGGGCTCGCGACCTTGAACGCATCGATGAATGCGGTTTGCTCCTTGCCCTGCTGCTCCGTGAAGCTCGGCAGCATTTCCGAACCCGCGACGAACACGTACGGCAGATCCTCGTCACCATGAATGTCGAAGAACATGTCGCAGCCGATCGAATGAATCGCATCGCGCACGGCCAGCACTTCGGGGCTGCGCTCGGCATCGGGCGCCATCCACTCGCGGTTCAGGTTCGCGCCCGCCGCGTTGGTGCGCAGGTTGCCGTGCACGCTGCCGTCCGGATTCATGTTCGGGACGATGTAGAACGTCGCGCGGTCGTACAGCTTGCGCGCCACCGCATCGCCCGCCCAGTCGCCCCACCCGGCCAGCCGCTTGACGAGCCCTTCGACGAACCACTCGGCCATCGTCTCGCCCGGATGCTGGCGTGCGATGATCCACACCTTCTTCTTCGGTGCGCCGTCGACCTCCGGCGTACCGAGCGTCAGCAGCGACATCGGACGGCCTTCAACCGTTCGGCCGAGCTCGACGACGCTCGCCTGCGGCAATTGCTGGACCGCGCCGAGGAACGCGGCATGCCGCTCTTCCGAGTACGGCTCGAAATACGCGTAGTAGATGCTGTCGAACTCGGGCGTGTGGTCGATGGTCATCGTCTTGCCGTCGAACGTCGTCGGCACGCGGAACCAGTCGACCCGGTCGTAGCTCGCGACCGCACTGTAGTTACGCCATCCTGACGGATACGCGCATTCGGCCGCATTCTCGAACGACATCACGCACCGCTCACCGCGTGCGCCCGTCAAACGGAAGTAGAACCATTGGGCGAATTCCGAGCGGTTGTCGCCGCGTACGCGCAGCCGGATCGCGTCGGGGCTGTCGCACGACACGACGTCGATGGCACCCGCGTCGAAATTGCTGGTGATCGAAAGGGTCATCTATCTCTCCAGTGTCGACCGGAACCGGCGGTTTGCCGCGCGTCCGGCCTCATGCATGCGCCGGCCGTCTCGTGAACGGCCGGCTTGGTCACTCGCCGATTCGCCGGCGATATACGTAAGTCGAATCGTTCGACGCAGCGGCGTCGAACGCGTAGTCTTCCACCGCGAAATCCTTCAGCGCCGCCGGTTCGGCGATGCGGTTCTCGACGATGTAGCGCGCCATCAGGCCACGGGCGCGCTTCGCATGGAAGCTGATGATCTTGTAGCGGCCACCCTTCCAGTCCTCGAACACCGGCGTGACGATCGGCGCGGCCAGCAGTTTCGGCTTGACCGACTTGAAGTACTCGGTCGACGCGCAGTTGACCAGCACGCGCGCCGCGCCGCTACGCGTCTCGAGCTGCTCGTTCAGCGCCCGCGTGATCCGGTCGCCCCAGAACGCATACAGATCCTTGCCGCGCGCGTTCGCGAAACGGGTACCCATCTCGAGCCGGTACGGCTGCAGCAGGTCGAGCGGTCGCAGCAGCCCGTACAGGCCCGACAGCACGCGCACGTGCTGCTGCGCATAGTCGAGATCGGCGGCCGACAGCGATTTGGCATCGAACCCTTCGTACACGTCGCCGTTGAAGGCGAGCACCGCCTGCTTCGCGTTGGCCGTCGTGAAGGTCGGCGACCAGTCCGCATAGCGCTGGAAGTTCAGCCGCGCGAGCGGGTCGGAGATATCCATCAGCGTCGAGATGTCCTGCGGCGACAACTTGCGCAGGCCGTCGATCAGTTCCGACGCATCGTCGACGAATGCAGGCTTCGTGTAAGACGGGACGTGGGCGGGCGTATCGTAGTCGAGGGATTTGGCTGGGGAGAGAACGATTATCATAGAGGCTCGCTGGCACGCCGTGCCTTGCGGTCAGACGAAAACCACCGATTGTAACGAATGACCCGCTCTCTCGCCCCGCATGCCGCACATCGCGTCGTGCTCGACTCGAACGTCTGGATCGACATACTCGTATTCGACGACCCTGCCACACGCCCGATCCGGGCGGCGCTCGAACGCGGCACGCTGGCCGCCGTAATCGACGGCCGCTGCCTGAACGAACTCGAGCTCGTGCTCGACTATCCGCAGTTTCAGGCGCGCGCGATCGACAAGGCCGAAGCGCTCGCGACGGTCGCCCGCCTGACGAGCCTCGTCGAGCCGCCGCCCGTCGACGCCGACGCGCCGCCCCTGCCGAAGTGCAAGGACCGCGACGACCAGAAATTTCTCGAGCTCGCGCGCGCCGCGCAGGCCGACTGGCTCGTGTCGAAGGACCGTGCGCTGCTCAAGCTCGCGAAGCGCACCGCGCGCGACTTCGGCTTCCGGATCGCGCAGCCCGCGCCGTTCACCGAAGCCTGCGCGCTCGATGCCGCATTGGCCACCACTCCCACGCCGGCCTGACGGGCCTGGCGCCACCCGCTTGCGACCGTATCGATGAACGCTCCTTCCGACATGCCTACGACTCCCGTTTTCCCCTCGCGCCTGCCGAACGTCGGCACGACGATCTTCACGGTCATGAGCGCGCTCGCCGCCGAGAAAGGCGCCGTGAACCTCGGCCAGGGCTTCCCGGATTTCGACTGCGACCCGCGCATCGTCGACGCGGTCGCGGCCGCGATGCGCAACGGTCACAACCAGTATCCGCCGATGGCCGGCGTCGCGCCGTTGCGCGACGCGATCGCCGACAAGATCGCGCAGGTCTACGGCCGGCGCTACGATCCGGCCACCGAGATCACGGTCACGGCCGGCGCGACGCAGGCCCTGCTGACGGCGATCCTGTGCGCGGTCCATCCGGGTGACGAGGTGATCGTCGTCGAACCGACCTACGACAGCTATCTGCCGTCGATCGAGCTAGCCGGCGGCAAGCCCGTGTTCGTCACGCTGGAAGCGCCCGACTATGCGATCCCGTTCGATCGCCTGGCCGCCGCGATCACGCCGAAAACGCGGATGATCATGATCAACACGCCGCACAACCCGACCGGCACCGTGTGGCGCGAGGCCGACATGCGCAAGCTAGAGGAGATCGTGCGCGGCACCAACGTGCTGATCCTGTCGGATGAAGTGTACGAACACATGGTCTACGACGGTGCGCGGCATGAAAGCGTCGCGCGCTACCCGGAACTGGCCGCGCGCAGCTTCATCGTGTCGAGCTTCGGGAAGACCTACCATGTGACGGGCTGGAAGGTCGGCTATGTCGCGGCGCCCGCCGCGCTGACCGCGGAGTTCCGCAAGGTCCATCAATTCAACGTGTTCACGGTGAACACGCCGATGCAGATCGGGCTTGCCGACTACCTGCGCGATCCGGCACCGTACCTGACGCTGCCCGACTTTTACCAGAAGAAGCGCGACTTCTTCCGCGCCGGCCTCGAGCGCACGCGCTTCAAGCTGCTGCCGTGCCCCGGCACGTACTTCCAGTGCGTCGACTATTCGGCGATCAGCGACCTGTCCGAAGCGGAATTCTCGAAGTGGCTCACGTCGGAGATCGGCGTGGCGGCGATTCCCGTGTCGGCGTTCTATCACGAGCCGCACGAATCGGGCGTCGTGCGCTTCTGCTTCGCGAAACAGGAAAGCACGCTCGCATCCTCACTCGAACGGCTCGCACGCCTGTAAGTCCTGCATGGGCGGCCGGGCACGGTACGACACCGCGCCCGCGCCGCGCTCACGAACGCGCGGCGCTCGTCGCCTCGACATAGGCCTTGCGATCGGCCGCCACGCGCTGCGCGACCGGCCGCTCACCGACCAGCTTCGCGTGCGCCTTCCAGTCGATGCCGGCGTCGAGCAGGAAATCGCGGCCGAAGATGGCCTTCGTCGCCATTCCGATCACCGGCAGATGGATCGCCGCGGCAATGTCCGCCAGCGTGAACGTGTCGCCGAGCACGTAGGGCGAAAACTGCGTCATCCGCTTGAATGCATCGATCGCGCGCGGCAGGCGCTTCTCGACGTGCGCCTTCATCCCGTCGCTGACCTTGCCGCCGAAAAACGCTTCCGTATAGACCTCGCGCGCGGTCCATTCGAGATACAGTTCGAGCGTCTCGACGAGTTCGCGCACCTTCGCGGCCGCGAACGGTGCGACCGGAAAAATGGCCTTGTCGGGATAACGCGCCGCCAGATACTCGATGATCACCTGCGATTCGAACAGCGCGCCCTCTTCCGTCTTCAAGAACGGAATCTTGCCGAGCGGCGAATCGGCGAGCAGTGCCGGATCGCTGATCGGCAGACTGCATGCCGATTCCTCGAACGGGATGTCATGTTCGAGCAGGACGAACTTCACCTTGTTGTAATAGTTGGACAACGGAATACCGCACAGCTGTAGCATCGGAGTCTCCTTCGTTGCTGAAGCGCGCCGCGGCGATGCCGGCGGCATCGGGATACGTCGCGCTGAAAAGCACGTTCGTGCTAGTCTAAAGCAGTTTCGCGTCCGTCATGACAACAATACATCCGCTGCGACAGCGCCCTCACGGGTATGCGTATGCGCCCGCGCAACATGCGGCGCCGCAGCCTCGCCATCCGATGGAGACACCTTCGCATGAGTGCTGAACTGCTGGCCTCGCGTCCACCCGAGAGCGAATCGACGCTCGTCCTCACGCTGTCCAATCCCGGCGCACGCAACGCGCTGCATCCCGACATGTATGCGGCCGGCGTCGAGGTGCTCGCCACCGCCGAGCGCGACCCCGCCATTCGCGCTGTCGTGCTCACGGGTGCCGATCGTTTCTTTTGCGCGGGCGGCAACCTGAACCGGCTGCTCGACAACCGCTCGAAGGATCCGTCCTACCAGGCCGACAGCATCGATCAGCTCGCCGCGTGGATCACGGCGATCCGCGCAACGAGCAAGCCCGTGATCGCGGCAGTCGAAGGCGCGGCGGCCGGCGCGGGCTTTTCGCTCGCGCTCGCATGCGACCTGATCGTTGCCGCGCACGACGCGAAGTTCGTGATGTCGTACGCACGCGTCGGCCTCACGCCCGACGGCGGCGGCTCGTGGTTCCTCACGCGCGCACTGCCGCGTGCGCTCGCCGCCGAAATCCTGTTCGAGGGCAAGCCCGTCGTGGCCGACCGCCTGCATGCGCTCGGCGTCGTCAATCGGCTCGCCGTGCCCGGTGCCGCGCTGTCCGACGCGCTCGCATGGGCCGACTCGCTTGCCGGCATCTCGCCGAACGCGCTCACGCGCATCAAGTCGCTGCTCGACGATGCGACCGCACAGCCGCTCGATGCGCATCTGGGCACCGAGCGCGATCACTTCGTCGCATCGTTGCATCATGCGGATGCATTCGAAGGCATTACCGCGTTCCTCGAGAAACGCCAGCCGCGCTACAAGCGCTGATCCGCACGCCGTCGCTGCGACGACACGCACGCGCAGGCGCGCGGCCGCACGTTTCCGTCGCCTGCAGCCCGCATCGATCCATGCTCTAATGACCGCCTGTTGCGGCGCCCCGCCGGCGCCGTTTTCGCGCATGCCATAAAGGAGTTGACGATGATCGACGTCTACAGCTGGGCGACCCCGAACGGCCACAAGATACACATCATGCTCGAGGAAACGGGCCTCGCGTATCGTGCGCATCCGGTCGATATCGGCGCGGGCGATCAGTTCAAGCCCGAATTCCTGAAGATCAGCCCGAACAACAAGATCCCTGCGATCGTCGACGCGGACGGCCCCCGCGGCAAGCCGATCTCGCTGTTCGAATCGGGCGCGATCCTCGTGTACCTGGCGGAAAAGACCGGCAAGTTTCTGCCGACCGAGCCGGCCGAGCGCTACGCGACGCTCGAATGGCTGATGTTCCAGATGGGCGGCGTCGGCCCGATGCTCGGGCAGGCGCACCACTTCCGGCTGTACGCGCCGGAGAAGATCGACTATGCGATCAATCGCTATACGAACGAAGCGAAGCGCCTGTACAACGTGATGGAAAAGCGTCTCGGCGAATCCGAATATCTCGCCGGCGACACGTACACGATCGCGGACATCGCGACGTTCCCGTGGACGCGCTCATGGCAGAACCAGGGCATCGTGCTCGACGAACTGCCGAACGTGAAGCGCTGGCACGAAACGATTGCCGCGCGTCCGGCCGTGCAGCGCGGCGTCGAAGTCCTCGCATCGCTGCGCAAACCGCTGCAGGACGACAAGGCACGCGAAATGCTGTTCGGCGCGACGCAATACGCAAAGCACTGACGAACCACGCGCCGTGCGACGCGGCGGCATCCGTCGATGCCGCCGCGCGCATCAGAAGTAGTGCAGCGTAATGAATTCCGCCGCGCAAACGAGCAACGGCACGTCCGGACGCTCGACCTGCATCGACACCGACCACGTCACCTGCACACCGCCCCGCGCGGCCTCCGCGGCTTCCTTCACCGCGAACAGCGCGCGCACGCGTGCGCCGACCGGCACCGGCTTCAGGAACCGCACGCGATTCAGTCCGTAGTTCACGCCCATCTTCTGCTCGAAGCACATCGCATCGGTCATCAGCGCGGGAATCAGCGACAGCGTCAGGAATCCGTGCGCGATCGGGCCGCCGAACGGCGACTCGCGCCTCGCCCGCTCGGGATCGACGTGAATCCATTGGTGATCGCCGGTGGCGTCGGCAAAACCATCGACGCGACGCTGATCGATCTCGACCCAGCCGCTCGCGAGCGGCTCCGCGCCGACGCGCTCGTGCAGCGCTTGCGCAGACGCGATCAGCGGCAATGTCACGTCCGTCATGCGCCCGCTCCTTGCGGATGACGCAGTCCGAAGATCACCTTGGTATGCACGGTGATCACCGTGTCGCCGGCGCCGTTGACGCCGATCCACTCCGTCGACACGATGCCGCGATCGGGCTTGCTCTCCGACACGCGCTTGTCGTGGACCTTCTGGTACATCGTGATCGTGTCGCCGGCACGCACGGGCTTGAGCCAGCGGATCGAGTCGATGCCGGGCGAGCCCATGCTGGTCGAATCCGGTCCCAGCTTCTTGATGAGCAGGCTCATGAACACCGAACACGTATGCCAGCCGCTCGCAACGAGTCCGCCGAACGGCGATGCCTTGCCAGCCTCCTCGTCGAGGTGGAACGGTTGCGGATCGTAGCGTTGCGCGAACGCCTTGATGTCGTCCGATTCGAACGTATAGCGGCCGATTTCGGTCGTACTGCCGACTTCCAGATCTTCGTAGCTGATACCCACTGTCTATCTCCTATGGCGCGCTCGCGCGTCGCCGTCATGCCGCGTCGGTCTGCGCGAAATCCGGCAGGGCCGCGATGCGCGCAAGATGATGATCGGTGTCGCCGAGTGTCGTCTCGATGATCGACAGCCGCTTGAACAGGTGTGCGGCGGCAACCTCATTGGTCACGCCCATGCCGCCGTGCAGTTGCACCGCCTGCTGGCCGACGAAGCGTGCGGCCGCGCCGACCCGCGCCTTCGCGGCCGACACCGCCTTGCGACGCGCATCGGCATCGCCGCCCGCGTAACGCACCGCGGCCAGGTAAGTCAGCGAGCGCGCCTGCTCCGCGTGAATCAGCATGTCGACCATGCGGTGCTGCAGTGCCTGGAAACGTGCAATCGGTACGCCGAACTGTTCGCGCGTCTTCGTGTATTCGACCGTCGCGCGGTTCAGCTCGTCGAGTGCGCCGACCGCTTCCGCGCAGAGCAGGAAGGTCGCGTAGTCGGCAACCTGCTCGAGTGCGGCCGCATCGCGTGCGCCGCCCGTCAGCTGCCGCGCGGGGGTGTCATGCAGCTCGATCGTCGCGGCGCGCTGGCCGTCGATCGTCCGGTAGTCGACGAACTTCGCCCCCGCGGCATCGCGCTCGACGACGAACAGGCCGATGCTGCCGCCATCGACACGCGCGGGCACGATCCACGCATGCGCCTGGGCGCCGTGCTGAACGACCGATTTGGTGCCGGTCAGCCGATACGTGCCGCCGTGATCGCGCGCGTGCGTATCGAGTTCGTACAGGTCGTAGCGCGCCCGTGGTTCGTGGAATGCAACGGCCAGGCGCTTCTGCCCTTGCGCGACCGCTTCCAGCAGCGCGGCATCGTCGCCCGTGCCGGACCCGGCGACGCGCAGCGCCTCGACGCCGACCGCCGTCGCCCAGTACGGCTCGACCACGAGTGCACGGCCGAGTTCCTGCATCGCGACCAGCATGTCGACCGGGCCGCCGCCGAAGCCGCCCTGTGCATCCGGCACGGGCAGCGCGGTCAGGCCCAGCTCCGCGAATGCGCTCCATTGCGCGTCCGACACGCCGGCATCGCTTCGCACGATGGCCTGGCGCGCGTCGAAACCGTATTGCTCGCCGAGATAACGGCGCAGCGCGTCGGCAAACTGTTGCTGCTCATCGGTAAAGCTGAAATCCATGGTTGTCTCCGTTCCCTGATCACAGCCCCAGGATCATCTGCGCGATGATGTTCTTCTGAATCTCGTTCGAACCGCCGTAGATCGACGTCTTCCGGTAATTGAAGTAGTAGGCGGCGAGCGGCGCGGCATCGTCGTCGCCCGCGCTGCTGTGTTCGCGTTCGCCCTCGAGGAACGGGACGTCGAACGGCGCGGCGAGCGGGCCAATCGCCTCGAACATCAGCTCGGTAAGCGCCTGCTGCACCTCGGTGCCCTTGATCTTCAACATCGATGCCTCGGGGCCCGGCCCCTTGCCGCTCGTCTCGCGGCTCACGACACGCAGCACCGTCACCTCGAGCGCCATCAGTTCGACTTCGAGCGCCGCGACCTTCGCGGCAAACACCGGATCGGCGAGCAGCGGCTTGCCGTTCTTGCGCTGGTTCGACGCCACGCGTTTCAGGAATGCGAGTTCGCGCTTCGACGCGCCGACGCGTGCGATGCCGGTGCGCTCGTGGCCCAACAGGTATTTCGCGTAAGTCCAGCCGCGGTTTTCATCGCCGACGAGATTCTCGACGGGCACCTTCACGTCCTCGAAGAACACCTCGTTGACTTCGTGATCCTCATCGAGCGTGATGATCGGGCGCACCGTGATGCCGGGCGTCTTCATGTCGATCAGCAGGAACGAGATGCCCTCCTGCTTCTTCGCCGCCGGATCGGTGCGCACGAGACAAAACATCATATCCGCGTACTGGCCCAGCGTCGTCCATGTCTTCTGGCCGTTGACGACGTAGTGGTCGCCGTGACGTTCGGCACGCGTGCGCAGCGATGCGAGATCCGACCCGGAGCCCGGCTCCGAATAACCCTGGCACCACCAGTCGGTGCCGTCCAGGATGCGCGGCAGATAGTGGCGCTTCTGCGCTTCGCTGCCGTATTTCATCAGCACCGGCGCGACCATCGATACGCCGAACGGCAGCACGGTCGGCGCGCCGATGCGTGCGCACTCCTCATCCCAGATGTGGCGCTGCGTCGCGTTCCAGTCCGGACCGCCGTATTCGGCCGGCCATGCGGGCGCGGACCAGCCGCGCTGGCCGAGAATCCGGTGCCAGCCCGCGAAATCCTCGCGGTCGAGTCGTTTGTGATCGAGTACCTTGGCGCGCAGTGCATGAGGCAGGTTGGCCTCGAGCCAGGCGCGAACGTCGACGCGGAACGCGTCGTCGGCGGGGGAATAATCCAGATCCATGCGCAGTGTCTCCTGACCGCGGCCGTCCGGCCCGGCAAGGACACACTGCGTACGTCATTGCAGCGGTTCTTTCAGCGCGGCAGGAATCGGCAGCGGCATCACGTCGATGCCTTCTTCGACCAAGGATTGCGCATCCTCCGGCGTCGTGACGCCACGAATGCTGCGCGCCGGCGCCTCGTTGTAATGAATGCGCCGCGCTTCCTCGGCGAAGCGCTCGCCCACGTTCTCGGTCTTCTCCAGCACCTCGCGCAGCGCGCGCATCACCTGCGCCTGCAGCGCGCGCGGATCGGTCGGCTGTGCCTGCGTCGTGCCCGACAGGTTCAGGCGCGGCGCCGACGGCATCCGGTTGATCTCGGTCGTCCCGCACACTGGACATTCGACCAGCTTGCGGGACAACTGCGCTTCGAACTCATCGGCGGAAGCGAACCAGCCTTCGAACCGATGACCGTGCGGGCACTGTAAATCGAGGACCTTCATGCTGAATCAGGGCGTGTGGCGAGTGTAGCGCAAAACGCGCTTTTGTGAACGATCGTGCTAAACCAGGATCGCGCGGCCGGACAGCGGCCGCGTCACAGGATTGTAACGCGGCGCCCCACCCGCCGCTGACGCGCCGTCAGGGCTTCTCGACCGGGCCGAGCGGCCAGGCGCCGGACAGGACCTTGTCGAGCCACATCGTGCCGATGATCGTCTTCACGTCGGTGATCTGGCCGGTGCGCACCCACTCCTGCAGGTCGGGCAGCGTCGCCGTGAAGGTTTCGAGGAATTCGCCTTCGTCGAGCTTGCGCTCGCCCGCCGTCAGGCCGCGCGCGAGATACAGGTCGATGAATTCGGTCGAATAGGAAATGATCGGGTGAATCCGGGCCAGGAACACATATTCGCGTGCCGTGTAGCCGGTTTCCTCGCGCAGTTCGCGCACCGCGCAGGCAAGCGCGCCCTCGTTCGGATCAAGCTTGCCGGCGGGGAATTCGGCCATGACCTTGCCGATCGGATAGCGATACTGGCTTTCCATCAGCACGCGGCCGTCGTCGAACAGCGGGATCACCATCACCGCGCCGGGGTGCTGGACGTATTCGCGCGTGGCCTGCTTGCCGTCGGGCAAACGAACGGTATCGCGCTTCAGCTTGAGGAACGAGCCGTCGAAAATCGCCTCGCTCTCGAGGCAGGTTTCGGTCAGTGCGGCGTCGTGATTGGGTAGTTCGGCCATCGGCGGGCTCCGGAGGAATGAGCACGCGACGGCCGAAGCCGTCAGCGTCGTTTGACGAGATACTGGAACGTGAAGCCGGGAAACGCGAACACAACGAAGAGACTGAACGTGATCGCGTAGAACTGCCAGCCCTGTTCGAAGCGGTTGCCGGCGCGCGACTCGAGCCAGAAGCCGAGCGCACCGACGACGAAATACAGCACGATCAGCTCGCCGATCCGAACCCACGCGTTCTTCTTCGTCGCACCGATCGGGACGACGGCGAAGAGGCGTTGGTTCAGGAACGGCACGTTGGCGCATACGAGCGCCAACAGCACGATGAACCAGCCAGCTGCCGACATTACAGCGGCAGCGTGTGACGGATCGCCTGCAGGCAGGCCGTCAGCAGCGGGCTCGGGATCAGGCCGAGCACCACCACTGCAATACCGTTTAGCACGAGGATCGTGCGCTTGCAGAAATCGCCGGTAACCGGGGTCGCGTCGTGCGGTGCATCGAAGTACATCAGCTTGACGATGCGCAGATAGTAGAACGCGCCGAACAGCGACGTGATCACAGCCAGCACGGCCAGCCACGTGAGACCCGCGTTGACGGTCGCCTCGAGCACCGCGAGCTTCGCGTAGAAGCCGACGGTCGGCGGGATACCGGCCAGCGAGAACATCATGACCATCATCACGAACGCGAACACCGGGCTGCGCTTGTTGAGGCCCTTGAAGTCGTCGATCGTTTCCGCTTCGAAATCGCGGCGTGCGAGCAGCATCACCACGCCGAACGAGCCGAGCGTCGTGATCAGATAGACGATCGCGTAGAACATCGCGGAGCTGTACGCGTTCGCCGGTGCGGTCGCGTCGCCCTTCACGATGCCGGCGAGCAGGCCGAGCAGCACGAAGCCCATGTTCGAAATCGCCGAGTACGCGAGCATCCGCTTGATGTTGCGCTGGACAATACCGGTGATGTTACCGACGATCAGCGACAGCGCCGCGAGGATCACGAGCGCGGTCTGCCAGTTCTGTGCGAGCGGCAGCAGGCCCATCACCAGGAAACGCAGGCCCCACGCGAACGCGGCAACCTTCGGGCCACCGCCGACGAACAGCGTCATCGCGGTCGGTGCGCCCTGGTAGACGTCCGGCACCCACATGTGGAACGGCACGGCGCCGAGCTTGAACGCGATACCGGCGACGATGAAGACCACGCCGAACATCAGCACGGCCGCGTCGGTGTTGCCGCCGACCGCCTTGTACACCTCGCCCAGCTCGAGCGAGCCGGTCGCGCCGTAGAGCATCGAAATGCCGTACAGCACGAAGCCCGACGCGAGCGCGCCCAGCACGTAGTACTTCATCGCGGCTTCGCTCGACTGCGCGGCATCGCGGCGCAGCGCGATGACGGCGTACAGCGACAGCGACATCAGTTCGAGGCCGAGGTACAGCGTCAGGAAGTTGTTGCCCGACACCATCACCAGCTGACCGAGCAGCGAGAACATGCCCAGCAGGAACACGTCGCCGCGGAACATGTCACGGTCTTCGAGGTACTTGCGCGAATAGACGAGCGAGACCGCGAAGCCGAGCGACACGACGGCCTTCATCATGCTCGCGAACGAGTCGACGACGACCATCCGCGAGAAGAAGTAATACTGCTGCGGGTCCAGCGCCTGCACCGCAAACCACACGCCGGCGACGACCGACGAAACCACCGCGATCAGATAGGTCAGGCGGCGGCCAGCGGCACCGGTAAAGGTGTCGTTCAGCCATGCGACGACGATGGCGACCATCACCAGCGCGTCAGGCAACAGGACATTCATAGGTGCGTTCATGATCTTGATTTCCTCCGCTCGCGATTACTGGGCCAGCGGCAGCTTCGACTGCGCGACGTGGGAGAGGAGGTTTTCCACGGAAACGTGCATCACGTCGGTGAAAGGCTTCGGATACAGACCCATCAGCAGCGTGAACGCGGCGAGCACGGCCAGCATCACGAATTCGCGACGGCCGATATCCTTCAGCTTGGCAACGTGATCGTTCGCGACCGCGCCGAAGTACACGCGCTTGTACATCCACAGCGTGTAGGCGGCGCCGAGGATCAGCGTGAATGCCGCGCCGAATGCGATCCAGAAGTTGTACTGGACAGCCGCGAGAATCACCATGAACTCGCCGACGAAACCCGAGGTGCCCGGCAGGCCGCAGTTGGCCATCGAGAACAGCATCGCGAATGCCGCGAACTTCGGCATCACGTTCACGACGCCGCCGTAATCGGCGATCTGACGCGAGTGCACGCGGTCGTACAGCACGCCGATGCACAGGAACATCGCGCCCGACACGAAGCCGTGCGAGATCATCTGGACGATCGCGCCTTCGACGCCGAGCTGGTTGAAGATGAAGAAGCCGAGCGTGACGAAGCCCATGTGCGCGATCGACGAATACGCGACCAGCTTCTTCATGTCGGCCTGCACCATCGCGACGAGGCCGATGTAGATCACCGCGATCAGCGACAGCGTGATCACGACCGGTGCCAGGAAATGGCTTGCGTCAGGCGTGATCGGCAGCGAGAAACGCAGGAAACCGTACGCACCGAGCTTCAGCATGATCGCCGCCAGCACGACCGAGCCGCCCGTCGGCGCTTCCACGTGCGCATCCGGCAGCCAGGTGTGCACCGGCCACATCGGCACCTTCACCGCGAACGCGAGGAAGAATGCAATGAACAGCAGGATCTGCGGCGTCATCGCGATCTTGGCGTTCTGCCACGTCGCGAGGTCGAACGAATGCGTCTGCGTGTACAGGTAGATCAGCGCGACCAGCATCAGCAGCGAGCCGGCCAGCGTGTACAGGAAGAACTTGAACGCCGCGTACACGCGGTTCGGGCCGCCCCACACACCAATGATGATGTACATCGGGATCAGGGTCGCCTCGAAGAACACGTAGAACAGCAGGCCGTCGGCCGCCGAGAACACGCCGATCATGATCCCGGACAGGATCAGGAAGGCCGCGAGGTACTGCGCGACGTTCTCGGTGATCACCTCCCACGCGGCGATCACGACGATCACCGTGATCAGCGCGGTCAGCACGACGAACCACATCGAGATGCCATCGACGCCGAGGTGGTACGAGATGTCGAAGCGTTCGATCCAGGTCGACTGCTCGACGAACTGCAGCGCAGCCGTGCTCGAGTCGAAGCCCGTGATCAGCGGAATCGTGACCGCGAGACCGAGCAGCGAACCGATCAGCGCGACCCAGCGGGCCGTCCCCGGATTTTTGTCGTTACCCACCGCGAGCACGAGGAGGCCGAAAACGATCGGCAGCCAGATCGCGGTACTGAGAATCGGAAAAGCGTGCATTAGTGTTGTCCCCCCGCCTTATTTGCCGCCGAGCGTTACAAACAGGGTCAGGAGCCCCAGCATGCCGATGATCATGGCGAACGCGTAGTGATAGATGTAACCGGATTGGAGGAAGCGGATCACGCCGGCGAACCAGCCGATGAACCGCGCGCTGCCGTTGACGAGACCGTCGATCACGACGACGTCGCCTTCCTTCCACAGGCCGCGGCCGATCGCCACCGAACCACGGGCGAACACCACTTCGTTGATCTTGTCCATGTAGTACTTGTTGTCCAGCAGCGTGTAGATCGGACCGAACGCGCGGCGGATCGACGCCGGCAGCTCCGGACGCTTCAGGTACAGGAACCACGCAACGACGACACCGGCGAGCGCCAGCCACACCGGCAGGCCCGACACCGAGTGCAGACCCATGCCCACCCAGCCGTGGAACTCTTCGGCCATCTCGGCCAGTGCCGGATGGTTTTCGCCGATGAAGATCACCTTGTCGAACGCGACGCCGTGCTGGAAGAAGTCGCCGAACAGCATCGGGCCGATCGCGATCGCACCGATGATCACCGACGGAATTGCCAGCAGGACCAGCGGCACCCACACGACCCACGGGGTCTCGTGCGGCTCGTGCGCGTGGTCGTCATGACCGTGGCCATGGCCGTGATCGTCGTGGCCGTGCGCGGCCGCCATGCCCATCGGCGATTCCGGATGCTTCGGCTTGCGGAAACGCTCTTCGCCGTGGAACACCAGGAAGTACATGCGGAACGAGTACAGCGCCGTGACGAACACGCTCGCGACGACCGCGAAGTACGCGAAGCCCGAACCCGGCAGATGCGACAGCTTCACCGCGTCGATGATCGAGTCCTTCGAGTAGAAGCCCGAGAAGAACGGCGTACCGATCAGCGCCAGCGAACCGACGAGCGACGTGATCCACGTGATCGGCATGTACTTGCGCAGGCCGCCCATGTTGCGCATGTCCTGGTCGTGGTGCATGCCCATGATCACCGAACCGGCGCCGAGGAACAGCAGCGCCTTGAAGAACGCGTGCGTCATCAGGTGGAACACGGCGACCGGGTAAGCGGACACGCCGAGCGCGACGGTCATGTAGCCGAGCTGCGACAGCGTCGAGTACGCGACGACACGCTTGATGTCGTTCTGGACGATCCCGAGGAAGCCCATGAACAGTGCCGTGATCGCACCGATCACCGTGATGAACGACAGCGCGGTATCCGACAGTTCGAACAGCGGCGACATGCGCGACACCATGAAGATGCCGGCCGTCACCATCGTCGCCGCGTGAATCAGCGCGGAGATCGGGGTCGGGCCTTCCATCGAGTCGGGCAGCCACACGTGCAGCGGGAACTGCGCCGATTTACCCATCGCGCCGATGAACAGGCAGATACAGGCGACGGTCAGCAGGCCCCAGTCGGTGCCCGGGAAGTGCAGGCTTGCGAGCTCGGCGCGCTTCGCGAACACTTCGCCGTAGTTCATCGAACCCGCGAACGCCAGCAGCAGGCCGATGCCCAACAGGAAGCCGAAGTCGCCCACGCGGTTCACGAGGAACGCCTTCATGTTCGCGTAGATCGCGCTCTCACGCGTGAAGTAGAAGCCGATCAGCAGGTACGACACCAGACCCACCGCTTCCCAGCCGAAGAACAGCTGCAGGAAGTTGTTGCTCATCACGAGCATCAGCATCGAGAACGTGAACAGCGAGATGTACGAGAAGAAGCGCTGGTAGCCGTCTTCTTCCGACATGTAGCCGATCGTGTACACGTGCACCATCAGCGAGACGAAGGTCACGACGACCATCATCATCGCGGTCAGCGAATCGACGAGGAAGCCGACTTCGAGTTTCAGCGAGCCGACGTTCATCCATTCGTAGACGGTCGCGTTGAAGCTCGCGCCGCCCATCACGTCGAGGAAGACTTTCGCCGACAGGAGGAACGCGATCAATACGCCGAGGATCGTGATCCGGTGTGCGCCCTTGCGCCCCACTGCGTTCCCGAACAGCCCCGCAATCAGCGAGCCGGCCAGCGGAGCGAGCGGAATCGCCAGCAGCAGGTTTTCATTGAGTGTCGTTGACATAACAGCGTTGCCTGAAATTAACCTTTGAGCTGATCGAGATCCTCGACATTGATCGTGTCGAGCTTACGGAACAGGGTCACCAGAATCGCGAGACCGATCGCGGCTTCCGCTGCGGCGACGGTCAGCACGAAGAACACGAAGATCTGGCCGTGCACGTCGCCGAGGTAGTGCGAAAACGCGACGAAGTTGGTGTTCACCGCCAGCAGCATCAGTTCGATCGCCATCAGGATGATGATGATGTTGCGGCGGTTCAGGAAGATCCCGACGATCGCGATCGCAAAGAGGATCGCGCCGAGCACGAGGTAATGAGCAAGAGTCAGCATGGTTTTCTTTTCCTCCGCTTAGCCGTTGGTGCTCGTACCGGCTTCGCTCTGCGCCGTTTCCGGCTGCGGCTTGTCCGCTTCCATCTTCACGAGGCGCACGCGGTCATTGCGGCGCACCTTGACCTGATCCGACACGCGCTGGCGCTTGCTGTCCTTGCCCTTGCGCTCGGTCAGCCCGATCGCGGCGATGATCGCGACCAGCAGCACCAGGCCGGCGATTTCAAACGCGAAGATGTAGTCGGTGTAGATCACCTTGCCGATCAGGCGCGTGTTCGACCAGTCGGCCATCGCGCCCGTCGCCATTGCGTGCACCGTGTGCGTGTCGCCGTAGCCGCGCCACAGGATCAGCGCGGTCTCGACCACGATGATCGCGCCGACGACGGTCGCCATCGGTACGAAGCGCTTGAAGTCGCGGCGCAGGTAATCGATGTTGATGTCCAGCATCATCACGACGAACAGGAACAGCACCATCACGGCGCCCACGTACACCAGCACCAGCAGGATCGCGAGGAACTCCGCTTCCAGCAGCATCCAGATCGCGGCGGCGTTGAAGAACGCCAGCACAAGGAAAAGCGCAGACGCCACCGGGTTGCGCGAAGTGATCACCTTCAGCCCTGATACCACCAGGAGCAGCGCGAAGATGTAGAACAGTACGGTCGTGAATTCCATGATTACCGGTTCATCGTTAGGCCATAGTCAGGCGCGGCTTGCGGGACACTCTCGCGTGCCGCACCCGTCGCGGCGGCTCGGCCCGTTCATGCCGGGCCGGCACTGCAAACACAATCAACGATACGGCGCGTCGGCGGCCTTCGCCGCAGCGATGTCCTTCTCGTAGCGATCGCCCACCGCGAGCAGCATTTCCTTCGTGAAATACAGGTCGCCGCGCTTTTCGCCGTGATACTCGAGGATCTGCGTCTCGACGATCGAATCGACCGGGCAGCTTTCCTCGCAGAAACCACAGAAGATGCACTTCGTCAGGTCGATGTCGTAGCGCGTCGTGCGGCGCGTGTTGTCCGCGCGCGTTTCCGACTCGATCGTGATCGCCATCGCGGGGCACACGGCCTCGCAGAGCTTGCACGCGATGCAGCGCTCTTCGCCGTTTTCATAGCGGCGCAGCGCATGCAGCCCGCGGAAACGCGGCGAAATCGGGGTCTTCTCTTCCGGGAACTGCACGGTGAACTTGCGCCGGAACGTGTAACGACCGGTCAGCGCGAGCCCCTTCAGCAGTTCCGTCAGGAAGAAGGTCTTAAAGAAGTGTTGGATTGCCGTCATGATTTCGTCCGATCTTTACTTCACCCAGATGTTGAGCGGCGACATCATCCAGAAGCCGACCACGACCACCCAGATCACCGTGACGGGCAGGAACACCTTCCAGCCCAGACGCATGATCTGGTCGTAACGGTAGCGCGGGAACGTCGCGCGCACCCAGATGAACACCGACAGCAGCGCGAATACCTTCAGCACCAGCCAGAAGATGCCCGGAATGAACGACAGGAATTCGAACGGTGCGTCCCAGCCGCCGAGGAACAGCGTCGCGGCCAGCGCCGAGATCACGATCATGTTGATGTACTCGGCGAGGAAGAACAGCGCGAACGCCATGCCCGAGTAATCGATCATGTGACCCGCGACGATCTCCGACTCCCCTTCCACCACGTCGAACGGGTGACGGTTCGTTTCGGCGATGCCGGACACGAAGTAGACGACGAACGCCGGCAGCAGCGGCAGCCAGTTCCACGACAGGAAGTTCACGCCGTGGCCGGCGAAGAAGCCGTGCTGTTGCGAGCCGACGATTTCCGACAGGTTCAGGCTGCCGGCCGTCATCAGCACGAGCACCAGCGCGAAGCCCATCGAGATTTCGTACGAAACCATCTGCGCCGCGGCGCGCATCGCACCGAGGAATGCATACTTCGAGTTCGACGCCCAGCCGGCGAGAATCACCGCGTACACGCCGATCGACGAGATCGCCATCGCATACAGCAGGCCCGCGTTCACGTTCGCGAGCACGGCCTCGGCCTGGAACGGGATCACCGCCCACACGGCAAACGCCGGCACGACGGTCATGACCGGCGCGATCAGGTACAGCCAACGGCTGGCGGCGCTCGGCTGAATCACTTCCTTCAGCAGCAGCTTCAGCACGTCGGCGATCGGCTGCAGCAGGCCGCCGGGGCCGACGCGGTTCGGGCCGAGACGCACGTGCATCCAGCCGATCAGCTTGCGTTCCCACAGAATCAGGTACGCGACGCACAGCAGGATCACGACGGCGACGACGAGGATGCGCACGACGGCCCACACCGTCGGCCACGCGACGCCGAGAAGCTGGGCTCCGCCCGCGTTGATCGTATCGAACAAGCTCATTTACGCCTTCTCCACCACCAGTTCACCGGACAGGCTGCCGAGCGCTGCGCCGGCAGGCGTCGCCGCCGACACGCGAACGACCGTCTCCGCAAGATTCGCGTCGCGCACGGCCGGCAACTGCACCGCACGCTCGCCCTGGCGCACGCGCACCGCGTCGCCTTCCTTCAAGCCCAGCTTGTCGAACAGCGCGGCCGGCAGGGCTGCGGCGTTCGCCATCTTCGCGGCGGCCGTCAGGTGCAGCGCACCGGCGCGGCGCACGAGTGCGTCGGCATGATAGATCGGCACGTCGGCGAGGCGCTCGAAGCCGCCGTTCGCGGCAGCTGCCGCGACGCGTGCCGGCGCGACCGACGCCTGGTTCGACAGACGCTTCGCGACGCCTGCGTCGCCGAGCGCCGCGAGACGCACTTCTTCCGCCGTTTCGTATTCGAAGTTCGGCAGGCCGAGCAGGCTGCCGAGCACGCGCAGCACCTTCCACGCCGGACGCGTATCGCCGAGCGGACGCACGACGCCGTTGAAGCTCTGCACCGAGCCTTCCGCGTTCACGTACGTGCCTGCCGTTTCCGTGAACGGCGCGATCGGCAGCAGCACGTCGGCGTAATCGAGGCCGTGCTTGAACGGCGACATCACGACGACCATTTCGGCCTGGTTCAGCGCGGCAAGTGCCTGCGCCGGATCGGCCGTGTCGAATTCCGGTTCGACGTTCAGCAGCACGTAGCCCTTGCGCGGCTGCGCGAACGCTTCGCGTGCGTTCAGGCCGCCTTCGCCCGGCAGTGCGCCGACGACGTGCGCGCCGACCGTGTTCGCCGCTTCCGTCAGGAAACCGAACGTGGCGCCCGTGTTGTCGGCGATCCACTGTGCGACGGCGTGCAGCTTCGCGAATTGCGGGTGACGGACAGCCGCATTGCCGAGCAGCACCGCGCGGCGCTCGCCGTTCGCGAGCGACTGGGCGACTGCTTGTGCTGCCGGCGATGCGGTGACGCCTGCCAGCGCGTCCGGCAGCGCGACGCCGCGCAGTTGCGCGACGGCGGCGGCGATGCCGGCCAGCTCGTCGAGCCATGCCGACGGCGCGGCGACGATGCGCTTCGCGGTCGGGATCAGCGAGTCGTCGGCGGTCGCGTGCAGGAAGTGCAGCTTCGCGCCGTTCTTCGCGGCCTGGCGCAGGCGCGCGGCGAACAGCGGGTGGTCGCGGCGCAGGAACGAACCGACGACGAACGCGGCATCCACGCTCGACAGATCGGCGATCGGCATGCCGAGCCACGGTGCGCCCTGGACCGGCGCCGAGAAATCTTGCTGACGCAGACGGAAGTCGACGTTCGGCGTTTTCAGTTCGCTGGCGAGCTGCTTCACGAGGAACAGCTCTTCAGCGGTGCTGTGCGCGCTCGCGAGCATCGCCAGCGCGTTCGCGCCGTGATCCGCGGCGATGCCCTTCAGACCCTTCGCGACATATTCGAGCGCGGTCTGCCAGTCGGTCTCGATCCACTGGCCACCCTGCTTCAGCATCGGCTTCGTCAGGCGCTCTTCACTGTTCAGGCCTTCGTACGAGAAACGATCCTTGTCCGAGATCCAGCATTCGTTGATCGCTTCGTTCTCGAACGGCAGCACGCGCATCACGCGGTTGTTCTTCACCTGCACGACGAGGTTCGCGCCGACCGAATCGTGCGGGCTCACCGACTTGCGGCGCGACAGTTCCCACGTACGGGCGCTGTAGCGGAACGGCTTGCTGGTCAGCGCGCCGACCGGGCACAGGTCGATCATGTTGCCCGACAGTTCGGAGTCGACCGTCTTGCCGACGAACGTCGTGATTTCCGAGTGCTCGCCGCGGCCCAGCATGCCGAGCTCCATCACGCCGGCGATTTCCTGGCCGAAGCGGACGCAGCGCGTGCAGTGGATGCAGCGCGACATTTCTTCCATCGAGATCAGCGGGCCCACGTTCTTGTGGAACACCACGCGCTTTTCTTCCGAGTAGCGCGACGACGACTTGCCGTAGCCGACCGCCAGATCCTGCAGCTGGCATTCGCCGCCCTGATCGCAGATCGGGCAGTCGAGCGGGTGGTTGATGAGGAGGAATTCCATCACCGACTGCTGCGCCTTCACGGCCTTGTCGGACTGCGTGCGCACGATCATGCCGGCCGACACGGGCGTCGCGCAGGCAGGCACGGCCTTCGGCATCTTCTCGACTTCGACGAGACACATCCGGCAGTTGGCCGCGACCGACAGTTTCTTGTGATAGCAGAAGTGAGGAATGTACGTATCCGCCTTGTGCGCAGCCTGGATCACCATGCTGCCTTCGGGCACCTCGACCTTCTTGCCGTCTATTTCAAGTTCAACCATGATGGTGAATGGTCCTTAACCTATTTCCGCCCGTTCGCGCCTTCGCCCGACCGTGCGCTCAAATTCCGCAACCGGTGCTTCGCTTCAGGCTGCCGCCGCGTGCGCGTGGCCGCCGACCATGCAGTGCTTGTGCTCGACGTGGTACGCGAATTCGTCCCAGTAATGCTTGAGCATCCCGCGTACCGGCATCGCCGCCGCATCGCCGAGCGCACAGATCGTGCGGCCCATGATGTTCTCGGCAACCGAGTTCAGCAGGTCCAGATCTTCCTGGCGACCTTCGCCGTGCTCGATACGATTCACGACGCGATACAGCCAGCCGGTGCCTTCACGGCACGGCGTGCACTGGCCGCACGATTCCTCGTAGTAGAAGTACGACAGGCGCAGCAGCGAACGCACCATGCAGCGCGTCTCGTCCATCACGATCACCGCGCCGGAGCCGAGCATCGAGCCCGCCTTCGCGATCGAGTCGTAATCGAGATCGGTCTGCATCATGATGTCGCCCGGGATCACCGGTGCCGACGAACCGCCCGGAATCACGGCCTTGATCTTGCGACCGCCGCGCATCCCGCCTGCGAGCTCCATCAGCGTCGCGAACGGCGTGCCGAGCGGCACTTCGTAGTTGCCCGGACGCTCGACGTCGCCCGACACCGAGAAGATCTTCGTGCCGCCGTTGTTCGGCTTGCCGATCTCGAGGTAATTCTGCGGCCCGATGGACAGCAGGAACGGCACTGCGGCAAACGTCTCGGTGTTGTTGATCGTGGTCGGCTTGCCGTACACGCCGAAGCTCGCCGGGAACGGCGGCTTGAAGCGCGGCTGGCCCTTCTTGCCTTCGAGCGACTCGAGCAGCGCCGTTTCCTCGCCGCAGATGTACGCGCCGTAACCGTGGTGCGCGTGCAGCTGGAACGAGAATTCCGAGCCCATGATGTTGTCGCCGAGGAAACCCGCGGCACGCGCTTCATCGAGCGCGGCCTCGAAGCGTCGATACACTTCGAAGATTTCGCCGTGGATGTAGTTGTAGCCGACGGTGATGCCCATCGCGTACGCGCCGATGGCCATGCCTTCGATCAGTGCGTGCGGGTTCCAGCGCAGGATGTCGCGATCCTTGAACGTGCCCGGTTCGCCTTCGTCCGAGTTGCAGACGAGGTACTTCTGCCCCGGGAACTGGCGCGGCATGAAGCTCCACTTCAGGCCGGTCGGGAAGCCCGCACCGCCACGGCCACGCAGGCCCGACGCCTTCACGTCGGCGATCACCTGCTCCGGCGGAATCTTTTCTTCGAGAATGCGGCGCAGCTGCTTGTAGCCGCCGCGCGCAACGTAGTCTTCGAGATGCCAGTTCTCGCCGTTCAGACCAGCGAGGATCAGCGGTTTGATGTGACGGTCGTGGAGGGACGTCATTTCGAGAGCTCCTCAAGCAGCTGGTCGATCTTCTCGCGGCTCATGAAGCTGCACATTCTGTGATTGTTCACCAGCAGCACCGGCGCATCGCCGCACGAGCCCATGCATTCGCCTTCCTTCAGCGTGAACTTGCCGTCGGGCGTGGTCTCGCCGAAGCCGATGCCCAGCTTCTGTTTCAGGTAGTCGGCAGTCGCTTCCGCGCCGCCGTGCGGGCCAAGCTGGCACGGCAGGTTCGTGCAGAGCGTGATCTTGTGCTTGCCGACCGGTTTGAGCTCGTACATCGTGTAGAACGTCGCGACTTCCTGCACGGCGACGGCCGGCATGCCGAGATAGTCCGCGACGAACTGCATCAGTTCGGGCGACAGCCAGCCGTGCTCTTCCTGAGCGACGGCCAACGCCGACATCACGGCGGACTGTTTCTGATCGGCGGGATACTTCGTCAACGCTCGATCGATTTCCTTCAGGCCTTCAGCTGAGATCATTTTCAGACACGACTCTTTCAATTCCTACCGAACGAACAACCTGCCGCACTGCTGTGCAAGGACGGCAGACCTGGCGCTCACTGTTGACAGCTTGCGAAGCCGCGCCGGTTCAGCGCGCATCGCGTGTGACTTACTGCTCGCCGCCCGCTCGCGCGGGCGGCGCGACCATTAGCGATCGATTTCGCCGAACACGATGTCCTGCGTACCGATGATCGTGACGGCGTCGGCAATCATGTGACCGCGCGCCATTTCGTCGAGCGACGCGAGGTGCGCGAAGCCCGGTGCGCGGATCTTGAGGCGATACGGCTTGTTGGCACCATCCGACACGAGGTAGATGCCGAATTCGCCCTTCGGATGCTCGACAGCCGCGTACGCCTCGCCTTCCGGCACGTGAAAACCTTCGGTGAAGAGCTTGAAGTGGTGAATCAAGTCTTCCATGTTGGTCTTCATGCCGACGCGCGACGGCGGCGCAACCTTGTGATTGTCGGTCATCACCGGGCCCGGATTCTTGCGGAGCCACTCAATACACTGTTTCGCGATGCGGATCGACTGGCGCATTTCCTCGACGCGCACCAGATAGCGGTCGTAGCAATCGCCGTTCACGCCGACCGGCACGTCGAAATCCATGCGGTCGTACACTTCGTACGGCTGCTTCTTGCGCAGGTCCCACGCGATACCCGAGCCGCGCAGCATCGGGCCCGTCAGGCCCATCTGCAGCGCACGCTCCGGGCTGACGACGCCGATCCCGACCAGACGCTGTTTCCAGATCCGGTTGTCGGTCAGCAGCGTTTCGTATTCGTCGACGCACTTCGGGAAGCGCGTGAAGAAATCGTCGATGAAGTCGAGCACCGAGCCGCTGCGCGCTTCGTTCATCTTCGCGAGCGCCTTCTCGTTGCGAATCTTCGACGCCTTGTATTGCGGCATTGCGTCAGGCAGGTCGCGGTAGACGCCGCCCGGACGGTAGTACGCCGCGTGCATCCGGGCACCGGACACCGCTTCGTACACGTCCATCAGGTCTTCGCGCTCGCGGAATGCGTACAGGAACACCGCCATCGCGCCGACGTCGAGTGCGTGCGCGCCGATCCACATCAGGTGGTTCAGCACGCGCGTGATCTCGTCGAACAGCACGCGGATGTACTGCGCGCGCTCCGGCACGTCGATGCCGAGCAGACGCTCGATCGCGAGCACGTAGCCGTGCTCGTTGACCATCATCGACACGTAGTCGAGACGGTCCATGTACGGCACGGACTGGATGAAGGTCTTGTTTTCCGCGAGCTTTTCAGTCGCGCGATGCAGCAGGCCGATGTGCGGATCGGCACGCTGGATGACTTCGCCGTCGAGCTCGAGCACGAGGCGCAGCACGCCGTGCGCTGCCGGGTGCTGCGGACCGAAGTTGAGGGTGTAGTTCTTGATTTCTGCCATGACGCCCCCTTAATGTTTCAGACCGCCATAGCGATCCTCGCGGATCACGCGCGGCGTGATTTCGCGCGGCTCGATCGTCACCGGCTGGTAGACGACCCGCTTCTCTTCCGGGTCGTAACGCATTTCGACATAGCCCGACACCGGGAAGTCCTTGCGGAACGGATGGCCGATGAAGCCGTAGTCGGTGAGGATGCGGCGCAGATCGGGGTGACCCTCGAACACGAGGCCGTACAGGTCGAACGCTTCGCGCTCGTACCAGTTTGCGGAGGTCCAGACGTCGACGAGCGATGCCACGATCGGCAGATCATCGTCCGGCGCGAACACGCGCAGGCGCAGGCGCCAGTTGTTCGTGACCGACAGCAGCTGCGACACGGCCGCGAAACGCGGGCCGTCGTAGGCGCCGTCGCCGTAGGTCTGGTAGTCGACGCCGCAGAGGTCGATCAGTTGCTCGAAACGGAGCTTCGGATCGTCGCGCAGCATCTTTGCGACTTCGAGGTAATCGCTCGCCTTCACGACGAGCGTCAGTTCACCGATCGCTTCGGTGAGGCTCACCACGCGCGCGCCGAGCGCGGCTTCGAGGTTTGCCTTGAGGGTCTCGATTTTGCTTGCCATATTGAGGGGACGCTCGGGGCTTTATTGACGGGCGATGGTATTGGTGCGGCGGATCTTCGCCTGAAGCTGGATCACGCCGTAGACCAGCGCCTCGGCCGTGGGCGGACAGCCCGGCACGTAGACGTCGACCGGCACGATCCGGTCGCAACCGCGGACCACCGAGTACGAGTAGTGGTAGTAACCGCCACCGTTCGCGCACGACCCCATCGAGATCACCCAGCGCGGCTCGGCCATCTGGTCGTACACACGGCGCAGCGCGGGCGCCATCTTGTTGCACAGCGTGCCGGCGACGATCATCACGTCCGACTGACGCGGGCTCGGACGGAACACGACACCGAACCGGTCCAGGTCATAGCGGGCCGCGCCCGCATGCATCATCTCGACGGCGCAACACGCGAGCCCGAACGTCATCGGCCACAGCGAGCCGGTACGCGTCCAGTTGATCAGCTTGTCAGCCGTCGTGGTGACAAACCCTTCCTTCAAGACCCCTTCGATACTCATTTGCTTTCCACTCCAGACGAGCGGCCCAGCGTGGCCGCCCATGCAAACCGGCGATTAACCCATCACTCCCAGTCGAGGCCGCCTTTCTTCCAGATATAGGCAAAGCCCAGCAGGAATTCGAGCAGAAAAATCATCATTGCGATGAAACCCGGCCAGCCGATGTCCCGGAGCGCGACGCCCCACGGAAACAGGAATGCGGTTTCGAGATCGAAGATGATGAACAGGATGGCGACGAGGTAGTACCGGACGTCGAATTTCATCCGGGCGTCTTCAAAGGCCTCGAAGCCGCACTCATACGGTGCGTTCTTCTCGACGTCCGGCTTATTGGGACCAAGGAGCTTGCCGATGCTGACCAGCGCTATACCTAAACCAGTGCCCACGAGGAGGAACAACAAGACGGGGTAATAGGCTGCGAGGTTCAAGGCAATCCTCTATCGGTTGGTTCTGAGCGTCCGGAGAATACCACTTCCGGCGGAAGGAATCATTTCGGAGTGCGTGCGATCACAAGACAATCGCAAGGCACACCCCAGAAATGAAAAATGCCAGCCACTAGAAGCGGCTGGCATTGAGTAACTTTGGTGCCGACGGCGAGACTCGAACTCGCACAGCTTTCGCCACTACCCCCTCAAGATAGCGTGTCTACCAATTTCACCACGTCGGCACTGCATGCAACTCGGGTTGTGCTGCTTGTTTCCCGCGAATCGCTTCAAGAATTAAATTCTAACCTGAGTTCCAGATTTGTTCAACGCACAAACGCAAAAAATTCGACTTTTTATTTCGGGACATCCTGGCCCGGAGCGCTCGCCGCCGAACCCGCGGCAGCAGACGCGGCGACGGCCGGCGCCGACGCTGCGGGTGCCGATGCCGGCGCGGTCGCGGCGGTGCCGAGCACGCCAGCCGACGGCGTCGACTTGTACGAACCGAGGTACGTCAGCGCGAGCGTCGCGACGAAGAAGATCGTGGCGAGAATGCCCGTCGTGCGCGACAGGAAGTTGGCGGAGCCCGTTGCACCGAACAAGCTGCCCGACGCGCCGCTGCCGAATGCCGCGCCCATGTCGGCGCCCTTGCCGTGCTGCAGCAGCACGAGTCCGATCACACCGAGTGCAGACAGCACCTGCACGACAATAATCAGCGTCTTGAATAACAGCATCACACCCACCCGATTGGATCAGGCAACCGGACCAACCGGCCGCCATCATGGTTCAATTCGATCCCGGACCGCTCAACGTGCGGCCCGGCAGATCGCCAGGAAATCTTCCGCCTTCAGCGACGCGCCGCCGATCAGGCCGCCGTCGATGTCAGGCTGCGCGAACAGCTCTTCCGCGTTGTCCGGCTTCACGCTGCCGCCGTACAGCACCGATACGTCCGCCGCCCCCTTCGCCGCGAGACGCGCACGCAGGAATGCGTGCACGTCCTGCGCCTGCGCCGACGTCGCGCTCTTGCCCGTGCCGATCGCCCAGACCGGCTCGTATGCGACGACGATGCGTGCGGCCTCGTCAGCCGTCAGCACGGCCAGCACGGCGTCGAGCTGCGCACCGACTACCTGCTCGGTCGCGCCCGCTTCGCGCTCGTCGAGCGTTTCGCCGACGCACACGACGGGCGTGAGGCCCGCCGCAAGCGCGCGCTGCGTCTTGGCGGCGACGGTTTCGTTGCGCTCGCCGTGGTACGCGCGACGTTCCGAATGACCGACGATCGCATACTGCGCGCCAAACTCCGCCACCATCGCGGCCGCCACTTCACCGGTGAACGCGCCCTGCTCGTGCGCGGACACGTCCTGCGCGCCGAACGCGACACGGCCGCCGGCGAGCTGCGCCTGAACCTGCGCGAGATACGGGAACGGCACGCACACGCCGATCGACGTCTCGGCCGCCACCGCGCCCGCGCCCTGCACCACTTCGTTCAGCAATGCCTGGTTGCCGGCCAGCCGGCCGTGCATCTTCCAGTTGCCGATCACTCGCTTCGTTCGTTGTTTCGACATCGTGTCTGTCTCGTCACTATCTTGTCATTAACGCACCGGAAACCGGCCCGTCAGGTTGAATCTGGCGAAGCAAACCCGCGATTTTACTGCGCGCGGCTTGAACCGGTCAAACCGCGCATGTCAAGCCCGCCGCACGGGCCGTCACGCGTTCGCGCCCCAATCAAGCACGATCTTGCCGATGTGCTCGCCGCTTTCCATCAGCGCATGCGCCTGCGCGGCCTCCCCTGCCGGCAGCACGCGGTAGATGACGGGCTTGATGCGACCGTCCGCGAGCAGCGGCCAGACGCGCGCCTTCAGCTGCGCGGCGATGCGCGCCTTGAATTCGACCGGACGCGGACGCAGCGTCGAGCCCGTCACCGTCAGCCGGCGGCGCAGGATTTCATTCAGGTTGACCTCGGCCTTCGCGCCGCCGAGCAACGC
The DNA here is from genome assembly GCF_001521985.1 of Burkholderia sp. RF4-BP95. Lineage (NCBI taxonomy): Bacteria > Pseudomonadati > Pseudomonadota > Betaproteobacteria > Burkholderiales > Burkholderiaceae > Burkholderia > Burkholderia sp. RF4-BP95. The sequence goes on from NZ_LOSX01000016.1 coordinate 32,442, forward strand.
GATCAGCACGAGGCGGCCGCCATCCGCGAGCGCGGACAGTTCACGCGGCACGTACGAGCCCGCGACCATGTCGAGGATCACGTCGACGCCGCGATCGTGCGTCAGCGACTTGACGACCTCGACGAAGTCCTCGGTCTTGTAGTTGATCGCACGCTCGGCGCCGAGCGCCTCGCATGCGCGGCATTTGTCGGCATTCCCGGCCGTCGCGAACACGCGAAAGCCGAGCGCGTGCGCGATCTGGATCGCCGTCACGCCAATCCCGCTCGAACCGCCCTGCACGAGCAGCGTTTCCTGCTCGCCGCCCTCGCCCGCGCCGAGCAGCGCACGGTCGAACACGTTGCTCCACACCGTGAAGAAGGTTTCAGGGAGCGATGCGGCCTCGATGTCGGTCAGCCCGTCTGGCACCGGCAGGCATTGCGGCAGCGGCGCAACCGCATATTCGGCATAGCCGCCGCCCGCGAGCAGCGCGCAGACGCGATCGCCCAGCTTCAGGCCGAACGGGTTCAGCGCCGCATCCGACAGGTCGCCGCCGACGATCTCGCCCGCGACCTCGAGGCCCGGCAGATCCGACGCCCCCGGCGGCGGCGCATACGCGCCCTTGCGCTGGAATACGTCCGGCCGGTTCACGCCGGAAGCCGTCACCTTGATCAACACTTCGCCGCGCTTCGGTTCGGGGCGCGGGCGCTCCGCCAGCCTCAGCACGTCGGGGGCGCCGAATTCGGTGATTTCGATGGCTTTCATGGTGGTCGCTCCAGGATCAGTCGGGGGCGCACCCGTGCGCGGCACGGGCGCCTCGCCGGCGCTGCTGCGCCGCACAACGATGCTACAGAAAAAACGGCCGGCACGCTTTCGCACTGCCGGCCGTTCTCACGCCTGTCCGCTTACTGCTGCGGCGGCGTATCCGACTGCGACGCTGCCGCTGCTTCGTTCAGCAGCGCCTTCGCCGACAGACGCACGCGACCCTTCTCGTCCGTCTGGATCACCTTGACCTTCACCTGCTGGCCTTCCTTCAGGTAGTCGTTGATGTCCTTCACGCGCTCGTTGACGATTTCCGAGATGTGCAGCAGGCCGTCCTTGCCCGGCAGCAGGTTCACGATCGCGCCGAAATCGAGCAGCTTGAGCACCGTGCCTTCGTACACCTGGCCGACTTCGATCTCGGCCGTGATTTGCTCGATGCGCTTCTTCGCTTCGGCCATGCCTTCGCTGTTCGTGCTCGCGATCGTCACGACGCCGTCATCCGAGATGTCGATGGTCGTGCCGGTTTCTTCCGTCAGCGCACGGATCACCGAACCGCCCTTGCCGATCACGTCGCGGATCTTTTCCGGGTTGATCTTGATCGTGATCATGCGCGGCGCGAATTCCGACAGTTGCGTGTTCGCACCCGAGACCGCCGACGTCATCTTGCCGAGGATGTGCATGCGGCCTTCCTTCGCCTGCGCGAGCGCGACCTGCATGATTTCCTTCGTGATGCCCTGGATCTTGATGTCCATCTGCAGCGCCGTCACGCCTTGCTCCGTGCCGGCCACCTTGAAGTCCATGTCGCCGAGGTGATCCTCGTCGCCGAGGATGTCGGTCAGCACCGCGAACTTGTTGCCTTCGAGGATCAGGCCCATCGCGATACCCGCGACGTGCGCCTTCATCGGCACGCCGGCGTCCATCAGCGCGAGGCAGCCGCCGCACACCGACGCCATCGACGACGAACCGTTCGACTCGGTGATTTCCGACACGACGCGAATCGAGTAGCCGAATTCGTCGGCGCTCGGCAGGCACTTGACCAGCGCGCGCTTCGCGAGACGGCCGTGGCCGATTTCACGACGCTTCGGCGAGCCGACGCGACCCGTTTCGCCGGTCGCGAACGGGGGCATGTTGTAGTGGAGCATGAAGCGCTCGCGGTATTCGCCTTCGAGCGCGTCGATGATCTGCTCGTCACCTTTCGTGCCGAGCGTCGCGACGACGAGCGCCTGCGTTTCGCCACGCGTGAACAGCGCCGAACCGTGGGTGCGCGGCAGCACGCCGGTGCGGATCTCGATCGGACGCACGGTGCGCGTGTCGCGACCGTCGATGCGCGGCTCGCCGTTCAGGATCTGCGAACGGACGATCTTCGCTTCGATGTCGAACAGGATGTTGCCGACGGTAGCCTTGTCGGCCGCGACCGTGCCGGCCGCCAGCGCGTCTTCCTCGAGCTTCGCCGAGGTCGCCGCGTAGACTTCCTTCAGCTTCGTCGAACGCGCTTGCTTGTCGCGCAGCTGGTAAGCGGCGAGCAGGTCGCCGTGCGCCAGTTCCGTCACGCGCGCGATCAGCGCCTCGTTCTTCGGTGCCGGCTGCCAGTCCCACTCGGGCTTGCCACCTTCGCGCACGAGTTCGTGGATCGCATCGATCGCCGTCTGCATCTGCTCGTGGCCGAACACGACCGCGCCCAGCATCACGTCTTCCGGCAGCTGGTCGGCTTCCGATTCGACCATCAGCACCGCACGCTCCGTACCGGCGACGACGAGGTCGAGGCTCGATGCCTTGATCTGGTCACGCGTCGGGTTCAGCACGTATGCGTTGTCGATGTACGCGACGCGCGCGGCACCGACCGGACCGTTGAACGGCAGGCCCGACACGGCGAGCGCAGCCGATGCACCGATCAGCGCGGGGATGTCCGCCGGGATTTCCGGGTTCACGGACAGCACGTGGATCACGACCTGCACTTCGTTGTAGAAACCTTCCGGGAACAGCGGGCGCAGCGGACGGTCGATCAGGCGCGACGTCAGCGTCTCGTGTTCCGACGGACGGCCTTCGCGACGGAAGAAGCCGCCCGGGATCTTGCCGGCCGAGTAGGTCTTTTCGAGGTAGTCGACGGTCAGCGGGAAGAAATCCTGGCCCGGCTTCGCCGACTTCGCGCCGACGACGGTTGCCAGCACGACGGTGTCTTCCACGTCGACGATCACGGCACCGCTCGCCTGGCGAGCGACTTCACCGGTTTCGAGGCGCACCTTGTGCTGGCCCCACTGGAATTCCTTCACGACCTTGTTGAACATGGACATGGTTGCTCCTTTGAATTCATTCATTTCATTCGCCGCCCGGGCCATCCCGTGCGGCGGCGTCCCGACCGAATCACCCGGAGCAAGGTGTGTTTTTTATGCCATTCCAGCGCGGCGCTCGTCGAGCGGCGCGCTGGAATGACACAAATCCCGACCCCGGTATCAGCCGTTCCGGCAGCCGGCACTCACGTGCCGGACAACCCGCGGTGCGCGTGACGCTACGCACCGCGCAAAAACAAAATGCCTGCATCAGCGGACTGACACAGGCATCTTGCTGGCGGCAATCGCCTCGATTACTTACGCAGACCCAGCTTCTCGATCAGTGCGCGGTAACGGTCGGCATCCTTGCCCTTGAGGTAGTCGAGCAGCTTGCGGCGGCGGCTCACCATGCGCAGCAGGCCGCGGCGGCTGTGGTGATCCTTCGCGTGGGTCTTGAAGTGACCCGTCAGTTCGACGATACGTGCGGTCAGCAGTGCGACCTGGACTTCGGGCGAGCCCGTGTCGTTGGTACCGCGGGCGAACTGAGCAACGACTTCCGACTTCTTGATATCTGCAACAGACATGTGATTTCCTTTGTTTCCTACTTGCTAACTGAACAGGCGGACACGGAAGAATGGCCGTGCCGTGACTTACAACCGGCGGGCATTGTAGCACAACTGCACGCCGTTCCTACCGCCCCCTGTCACGGGCGCGTCATCGAGCAGGTCGATGGCGTCTGGGTGCGCTGCGCAGGCACCGCGAGGATCGTCCGGAAGCCATATCCCGAGCCCTCGTTGTCGAAGCGCACGCCCGGCATGCCGGCCTTGTCCATCTCCATCACGTAAAGGGGCTGGATCAACTGATGATCCTGCGCGCGCATCGTGGACGCGTGGAAGCCGTCGTCGAACGACAGCCCCTCCAGCGCACGCGCCACCGCCACGGGGTCGGTCGAGCCGGCCCGAGTCATCGCCGCCGCGAGCATCTCGATCATCAGGCTCATGCGTCGCACCGGGTAGTCGTCCTGAGCGGCGGGAAAACGGGTCCGGAACGCGCGGTAAAACGCGTCCGACTTCGCGCCGCCTGCGTTCGGATGCCAGTCCGCAACGGCCACCACCCGCCCGACGCCCGCATCGCCCAGCGCGGCGGGCGCGCCGAGGCTGTTGCCGTAGAACGTATAGAACTTCGCGTTCAGCCCCTGCTCGCGTGCCGCCTTCACGAGCAGCGTGAGGTCGTTGCCCCAGTTGCCGGTCACGACCGCGTCCGCACCGCTCGCCCGGATCTTCGCGATATACGGCGAGAAATCCTTGATGCGGCCGATCGGATGAAATTCGTCGCCGGCAATCGTCACGTCGGGACGCCGCTCGGCCAGCGCCTGCCGGGCCAGACCGCTGACGTCGTGACCGAAGCTGTAGTCCTGGTTCAGCAGGTAGACCTTGCGCAGCGCGCGGTCGCGCGCCATCACGTCGGCCAGCGCGGCCATCCGCATCCCCGCGTGCGCGTCGAAGCGGAAATGCCAGAAGCTGCAGCGCGCACCGGTCAGCGCCGGATCGTCGGCCGAATAGTTGAGGAACAGCATCCGGCTGTCCGGATTGCGCGTGTTCAGCTTGTCGAGCGCCGCGACGAGCGCGGCAGCGACTGCCGAGCTGTTGCCCTGCGCAACGAAGCCGATGTGCCGGTCCGCCGCCGCGCGCAACTGCACGAGCGCCTCCTCCGGGCTGCCCTTGCTGTCGAGCACGACGAGTTCGAGCGGGTGCGCGCCATCGCGCAGTTTCACGCCGCCCGCCGCATTGACCTGTTCGATGCCGAAGCGCAGGTTGCGCTCGACCGCCGCGCCCGCGTTCGCGAACGGACCCGACATCCCTTCTATCAGCGCGATCCGCACCGGCTCGCCTGCCGCGAACGCGCACGACGCCAGCGTCCACCCCGCGCTCAATGCGAGCGCGCATCGTTTCCACAGCTGCATCGGCTCCCTGCCCTTCGATCTGTCCGAGAAGCGCGGATCATAGGCCGCAGACACTGCCGGCCGCAAGCGCGGCGCGATGCGACGCCCCGACGACGCGCCTGCCGCGATCCGCACCGATTTTTTCGGCATGATGCGCCGGCGCGCGCCGTCCGTGATACAACTGAACAGTTAGAAAGCCTTGGAGAATCCCATGCCCATTCGCCTTCCCGTGCGCCTGCCGGCGCTGGTCGCCTGCGCGGCGGCGCTGCTTGCCGGTTGTGCACAGCCGTGGCAGCAATACCAGGCCGGCCAGGACGAGTCGGCGATCGTCGCGCGCATGGGCCCGCCGCGCGAGATCTACGACCTGCCCGGCGGCGGCAAGCGTCTGATGTGGCCGACCCAGCCGATGGGCGAAATCACCGTCGCGGCCGACGTCGACGCGGCCCATCGGATCGTCAACGTCCGCCAGGTGCTGCAGCCGAGCGAGTTCTATCGCGCGGAAATCGGCAAGTGGACCAAGACCGACGTGCTCGTCAATTTCGGCCGCCCGGTCGAGACGTCCTACTTCCCGCTGATGAAGCGCGAGGTGTGGACCTACCGCTATCTCGAAGACAACGTCTGGTACATGATGTACAGCTTCTACTTCGACCCGCAAGGCATTCTGCGCACCACGCAAAAAACGCCGGACCCGCTGCACGACCCCGACCGTCGCAACCTGTTCTGATCGGATCGATTGCGTATTTACACGCAATTTTCACAATGGCCATTCACGAATTATTGCGTGAGTGGCCATTTCTTTTTTTCCGTCATATTCGATTAATTTCCAATTCAACGCGGCAATCCTTTCCGATCGAAGCTGTGCCGACCGCATTATGCGAAGCCCCGTGCCATGGGCGCCAGCGGGAAACAGGCATGCACGATACATGTCATGCGTTGGATTGGTGCATTCGATGCACCTCTCCAGATCCAGTTGAAACAATTTGTATCATTAGCACCGGACGTTAGGGCATACCCCTAATATCGGACGAAATTGAACCTTTCAATCTAGAAAGCATCCTATTGCTCCACTTCGTCCGGTATCTGCTTGTCCTTATCACAAAGGAGTCCTCATGAATCGCCCCAAGAGCATGCTGGTTGCCAACATCGCCTGGGCCCGCGAAACGCACGAACACACGCCCGGCTTCTTCGATGCGCTCGCGCGCGGCCAGAACCCTCGGGTGCTGTGGATCGGCTGCGCCGACAGCCGGGTGCCCGCCGAAACCATCACGCACTGCGTGCCCGGCGAGCTGTTCGTCCATCGCAACATCGCGAACCTGTTCCATCCCGACGACGACAATTCGGCGAGCGTGCTCGAGTACGCCGTGCGCGTGCTCGAAGTCGACCACGTGATCGTGTGCGGCCACTACGGATGCGGCGGCGTGCGCGCGTCGCTGCTGCCGCCGCCCGCCGACCTGCCGCACGTCGCGCGCCGCATCGCGCCGCTGTGTGCGCTCGCACGGCGCCATCGCGACACGCTCGACGGACTCGACGACACGGCGGCGGCCGACCGCCTGGCCGAGCTCAACGTGCTCGAACAAGTGCGGCTGCTGCGCGCGTCGCCGATCGTGCATGGCCGGCAGCGGCCGCCCCTCGTTCACGGCTGGATCTTTTCACTCGCGGACGGCCGCCTGAAGGAACTCGACTCCGGCTATATGGCACCACCGGCCGAAGCCGAGCCGGAGCATGCCGCCACGGCCGCCGCGCTCGGCTGATCCGCCTCCCCCTACGCCAATGAAATCACCCCAACCATGAAACTGAACGAGCGCCTGTCCACCCTGCCGCGCGACATCGTCGCCGGCATCGTCGTTTTCCTCGTCGCGCTGCCGTTGTGTCTCGGCATCGCCAATGCGTCCGGCGTCGAGCCGTTCGCCGGGCTCGTGTCCGGCATCGTCGGCGGCATCATCGTCGCGCTGTTGAGCGGCTCGTCGCTGTCGGTCAGCGGACCGGCCGCCGGCCTCGTCGTGATCGTCGTCGAAGGGATCGCGCAACTCGGCAGCTTTTCCGCGTTCCTGCTCGCGGTGCTGTTGTCCGGCGTGCTGCAGTTCGGCTTCGGCATGCTCCGCGCCGGCCGCTTCGCCGCGTACGTGCCGTCGCCCGTCATCAAGGGCATGCTCGCGGCGATCGGCCTGCTGCTGATCGTGAAGCAGATTCCGTTCGCATTCGGCATCGGCGGGCCGGCCGCGCAATCGTTTGCGTCATGGCCGAGCCTGCCGACCGCCTGGGCCGCGACGGCCATCGCACTTGTCTCGCTCGCGCTGCTGATCGCCTGGGACACACCGGCGGTCAAGCGCTTCGGCCGGGTGCGCTCGGTGCCCGCGCCGCTCGCGGTCGTCGTGTTTGGCATCGGCGCGACGCTGGTGCTCGGCGTCATTGCGCCGTCGGTCGCGCCGGGCGCCGCGCATCGCGTCACGCTGCCGGAACTCGAATCGTTCGCGGCGCTCACGGCATCGCTGAAGCACGCCGAGCTCGGCCCGAACTTCGCGCAGCTCGTCAATCCGGACGTGTGGCGCGTCGCGATCACGCTCGCGGTCGTCGCGAGCCTCGAGACGCTGCTGAGCCTCGAGGCGGTCGAACAGATCGACCCGAAGCGCCGCCCGACGCAGCCGGACCGCGAGTTGAAGGCCCAGGGCGTCGGCAATCTCGTCGCCGGTGCGTTCGGCGGGCTGCCGATCACGTCGGTGATCGTGCGCAGTTCGGTGAACGTGAACGCGGGTGCGCAAAGCCGGATGTCGGCGATCGTGCACGGAATCCTGCTGCTTGCCAGCGTGTTCGCGCTCACCGGGCTGATCAACCTGATCCCGCTCGCGAGCCTCGCGGCGATCCTGATCCACACCGGCTTCAAGCTCGCGAAACCGGCGCTGTTCCGCTCGGTGCTGAAGCAGGGCCCGGCCGCGTTCGTGCCGTTCGCCGCGACGATCGCGGGCGTGCTGGCGGTCGACCTGCTGTTCGGCATTGCCGTCGGCCTCGCGTGCAGCGTGCTGGCGGTCGCGGTCGCGAACCTGAAAAGCCCCGTCACGCTCGCGCAGCACGACGACCACTTCCTGCTGTCGTTCCGCAAGGACGTGTCGTTCCTCGGCAAGGTGCAGGTCAAGCATCATCTGCGGCACATTCCCGACCGCGCGGCCGTGATCATCGACGCGACGCGCGCCGACTACATCGATCACGACGTGCTCGAACTGCTCGACGCGTTCGTCGCCGATGCGCCGCGGCGCGGGATCGCGGTCGAATTCCGCCGCCGCAGCCCGGCGCCTCGCGCGGCCGCGCGCCGCTGGCTGTTCCGCGCGCCGGCGGCCGAATGAGCGGCGCATGAAAAAACGCCCCGGGCGGCGCAAGGCCGCACGGGGCGTTTCGTATGCGTCGAGCGCTCGACGCGCAGCGCTTACGAGCGCTGCGGGTTGACCTTGTCGTCCTTCGAATGCAGCTTGTTCAGCGCCGAAATGTACGCCTTCGCGGACGCCGCGACGATGTCCGGATCGGTGCCGACGCCGTTGACGATCCGCCCGCTCTTCGACAGCCGGACGGTCACTTCGCCCTGCGCCTGCGTGCCGGTCGTGATCGCATTCACCGAATACAGCAGCAGTTCGGAACCGCTGCCGACTTCGCCCTCGATCGCGTTGAACGTCGCGTCGACCGGCCCATTGCCGCGCGCCTCGCCGGTCACTTCCTTGCCTTCGACCGCGAACACGATCTTCGCTTGCGGCTGCTCGCCCGTCTCCGAACGCTGCGACAGCGACACGAACTTGAAGTGCTCCTGCTCCTGCGCGAGCGCCGATTCTTCGGAGACGATCGCGATGATGTCTTCGTCGAAGATCTCGGCCTTGCGATCGGCGAGGTCCTTGAAGCGCATGAACGCGGCGTTCAGTTCGGCTTCGCTGTCGAGCGACACGCCGAGTTCCTGCAGGCGCTGCTTGAACGCGTTGCGGCCCGACAGCTTGCCGAGCACGATCTTGTTCGCGGTCCAGCCCACGTCTTCCGCGCGCATGATCTCGTAGGTGTCGCGCGCCTTCAGCACGCCGTCCTGGTGGATGCCCGACGCGTGCGCGAATGCGTTCGCACCGACCACGGCCTTGTTCGGCTGCACGACGAAACCGGTGATCTGCGACACGAGCTTCGACGTCGGCACGATCTGCGTCGTGTCGATGCCGACGTCGAGGCCGAAGTAGTCCTTGCGGGTCTTCACGGCCATCACGATTTCCTCGAGCGACGTGTTGCCCGCGCGCTCGCCGAGACCGTTGATCGTGCACTCGACCTGCCGCGCACCGCCGATCTTCACGCCGGCGAGCGAGTTCGCCACCGCCATCCCGAGGTCGTTGTGGCAATGCACGGAGAAAATCGCCTTGTCCGAGTTCGGAATGCGTTCGCGCAGCGTCTTCACGAGGTTGCCGTAGAGCTCCGGTACGCCGTAGCCGACCGTGTCGGCGATGTTGATCGTCGTCGCCCCCTCGGCGATCACGGCCTCCAGCACGCGACACAGGAAGTCGAGATCCGAACGGCTGCCGTCTTCCGGCGAGAATTCGACGTTGTCGGTGAACTTGCGCGCGAAGCGCACCGCGAGGCGCGCCTGCTCGAACACCTGGTCCGGCGTCATCCGCAGCTTCTTCTCCATGTGCAGCGGGGACGTCGCGATGAACGTGTGGATCCGCGAGCTGTTGGCCGGCTTCAGTGCGTCGGCCGCACGCTGGATGTCCTTGTCGTTGGCGCGCGCCAGCGAGCAGATCGTGCTGTCCTTCACCAGGCCGGCGATCGTGTGGATCGCGTCGAAGTCGCCGTTCGAGCTGGCCGCGAAGCCGGCCTCGATCACGTCGACCTTCATCCGCTCGAGATGCTTCGCGATGCGGACTTTCTCTTCCTTCGTCATCGACGCGCCGGGCGATTGTTCACCGTCACGCAACGTCGTATCGAAAATGATCAGCTTGTCTGTCATGGGGGCTCCAGGGCTCTTTATACGGGAATCAAACGTAATGAGATCGCGCCACCGCTGGCGACGCTCAACAACAGACGAGGCTTGACGGAGGGCGAGAACGGTCAGCGCGGCAGGCGCGCCAAAGCTAGCGCGCGTAGCGGCGCACCGGCTAGAAGGAGGGAGAGGCGGGAAAATGCAGTCATGCCGAAGACTATAGCGGCATTCCGCTGGGTGCGCAATCGGACGGCACCCGGGATGCCGGGCAGTGCCGTGCGAAAAAGGGGCAAATGAAAACGGCGGCCCGGAATCACATCCGAGGCCGCCGTTGCCGGGCAGGTTGCGCGTCAGTGATCGCGCTGCGACGAGCGCGCGGGGTTCGCCCGTCCGCGCACGGCCATGTAGGCCCAAAACACGTAGCCGGACAGCCCGTACAGCACGAACAGGCAGAACAGCATCAACGGCGGATCGGACGACACGAGCACGAACGCGACGACGACCAGCAGGATCGCCGCGAACGGCACGCGGTGCCGCACGTCCAGCGCCTTGCCGCTGTAGAACGGCGCGTTCGACACCATCGTCACGCCTGCATAGATCGTCAGTGCGAACGCGACCCACGGCAGCCAGCCGAGCTTCATCGGCACGCGGTTGTCGGTCGCGAGCCAGACGAAACCGGCGATCAGCGCGGCCGCGGCCGGGCTCGGCAGCCCCTGGAAGAAGCGCTTGTCGACGACGCCGATGTTCGTGTTGAAGCGCGCGAGACGCAGCGCGGCGCCCGAACAGTAGACGAACGCGGCGAGCCAGCCCCAGCGGCCGAGATCCTTCAGCACCCACTCGTACATCACGAGCGCCGGCGCGACGCCGAACGACACCATGTCCGACAGGCTGTCGAACTGTTCGCCGAACGCGCTTTGCGTATGCGTCATTCGCGCGACGCGCCCGTCCATCCCGTCGAGCACCATCGCGACGAAGATCGCGATCGCGGCGATCTCGAAGCGCACGTTCATCGCCTGCACGACCGCGAAGAAGCCGCAGAACAGCGCGGCGGTCGTGAACGCGTTCGGCAGCAGGTAGATGCCGCGCGTCTTCAGGAACCGCTGGCGCGCGGCGCGGCGGCTCTCGATGGGCGCCGGGTCCTGCGCCATCACCTTGTTGCGGCGGAACGGGCGTGGCGCCTGGCCGGAGCCGTTGCGCGGACGACGCGGTTTGAATGCGGCCATCGTGCGTCCCGCCGCTTACTGTTCGAGCTCGGCGAGGATCGTCGACGACGCGTAGACCTTCTCGCCGATCGACACCTTCGCGCGGCTGCCGAGCGGCAGGTACACGTCGACGCGCGAACCGAAGCGGATGAACCCGTAGCGCTGACCGCGCGACAGCGGCTCGCCGGCACGCACGTAGCAGAGGATCCGGCGGGCGACGAGGCCGGCGATCTGCACGGCGGTGACGGTCTTGCCGCTCGCCGTCTGGATCACGACCGCATTGCGCTCGTTCTCGGTCGACGCCTTGTCGATCGCCGCGTTCAGGAACGCGCCGGGGAAGTATTCGACCTTGGTGACCGCGCCGTCGACCGGCGAACGCTGCGAATGAACGTTGAAGACATTCATGAACACGCTGATCTTCAGCGCTTCGCGATTCGCGTACGGATCCTGGGTGGTCTCGACCGCGACGATGCGGCCGTCCGCCGGGCACAGCACCGCGTTCGGCTGCGCCGGGATCGGGCGCTGCGGATCGCGGAAGAACTGGACGACGAAGACGAGCAGCAGCCAGAACGGCCACGCGAAGCCGAAGCCCCCGACGGCGTGGATCAACAACGCGATGACGGCTGCAATCGCGATGAACGGCCAGCCTTCGCGCGCGATGATCGGATGAGGATAGTTCATGGGTTCGTTCGGTGTTCGGTGAATTGGTAGGGTAGCCCCCTCTCCTTGCGGAGAAGGGGCCCCCTAGGAACCGTACGTGCGAGTTTCCCCGCATACGGCTCGAGCCTACATGTAGATCAAAGTCCGACCTGGGGTCGGACCGGCTTAGTTACCGCAATTTTACCGGCGTGCACCTGCCGGTGACAGTCGGGGTGAAGCAAAACCCGGTTGGACAGAGCATCGGTGCCGCCATTCATCCGGTATTCCAGATGATGGTCATGCCATCCCGTCTCGTCCGACAGGGCACAGCCACAGTGAGCACACAACCCGCCCTGCGACATGTACAGGCTCGCCCATTGTTTTCGGTAGCGCATGGTGTCTCCCATCCGCCCCTGCCGCAATAGCTCGCCGTACTGCTCCCACTCCGGATCAAAGGGGTTGTAGCCGCCCTTGATCTTCTTGTGCCGTTTGATTTCCGTACCACTGAGGTGGTACAGCTCATTCAGCCCCTGACTACCGTCTTCGCGAACCGCTCGGACAGCGAATACCCAGTGTCGAGTTCCAACCGTGTGGAAATATTTCTTTCTCACCCAGTCAACCCTCTTCTTCGGATGCCGCCTCCTCGCCCACCGCCAGAGCCTCTGAAAGACCAAAGACTCCATGCGGCTGTACGCCTGCTTTGCCACCACGGGGCGGTGATACTGCGCCCACCCTCGTAGCATCGGACTCAGCAATCGAATCAAGTCCGACTGCTTTGCCGCCTTGTTGCCGCCGATCGTTTCCGCAACCTTGCGATAGAACGTCTGCACGTTCTTCTTGCTCGGTTTGATGAGTAGCGTTCCCGAGTACTTCCGGAAATTCCACCCAAGGAAATCGAAGCCTTCGTCAATGTGCACGATGCGCGTCTTTTCCTCGGAAAGTTGCAGACCTCGCTGCGCAAGGAATGCTTCAACCCAAGGCTTGACCTCGCTCGCCAGTATCTCTTGCGAGTCACCGGTGATCACGAAGTCGTCTGCGTATCGCACCGCATTTACTTTCAACTTCTTGGCTTTCGCGATCCCGAATCTCGCACGCAAGTGCTCAATCAGTTCACGCTCCAGCCCGTTCAGCGTCACGTTGGCCAGCGTCGGGGAAATGATGCCTCCCTGTGGCGTACCGGCCTCGGTTGCCTGTAGCTGCCCCTTGTAAATCAGGCCAGCCTTCAACCACTTGCGGAGGATCTCCTTGTCCATCGGGACATGGTTCACCAGCCAGTCATGGTTGATGTAGTCGAAGCAGCCTTTGATGTCTGCCTCCAAGACCCATTGGGCCGAAGCCTTCTGAGACAGCGAGACAAACAACTGCGACATAGCGTCGGCCGTTGAGCGGTTGGCCCGAAACCCATATGAGTTCGGGTCGCTCGTCGATTCCGACACCGGCTCCAAAGCCAGCAAGTACAGGGCTTGCATCGCCCTGTCCCGCATGGTCGGTATGCCCAGAGGGCGTAACTTCCCATTGGCCTTGGGGATAAAGACTCTCCGTAATGGCCGAGGCTTGTATCCGCGCCGCTTCAACTTGCCGACAGCTTCCCATCGGCTCTCAGGCGTGTCCCATAGTTCGCGGTCGACTCCAGCCGTTCGCGCACCTTGGTTTTGCGTAACACGTCGTACCGCGTACAACTTTGCGGACAACGTGCGGGTCAGCATCCGTTGCAGGGCTTTCACCCTGCGCCAGTCACCTTCCCGCGTTGCCTTCGCAATTCGAATCTGCATCCCTCTCACGTTCCGTTCCACGCGACGCCAATCGACGTCGTGCCAGTGGTCCAGCGCGTGGGAGAGCGCAGACCCACCCTCACGGGCAGATACTTTCATGCTGCTCTCCTGCTCAAAGAAGTGAATCCCTTCGCGGAAAGCAACACGCCCCTTGCGGGAGCGTTTTGCTCCCACAAGGGAAAAGAACAACACTGATGGCTAAGAAGCCAGCAGCAATCACAATTTCAGCTTGAGGGTTAGTCAGCCGTCTTGCGACGGTAGACCAGACGGAAGTCTGCCCGCTTTCGCGTGAGGTGATGTTTCAACCTCTATCCGGACCATTACAGCCCGGCGTTCGCTTTCTCCGTCCTCCCATACCCGCACTGCCAACAGCGTTCCTCACGGTTCGCCTGCCAGCGCTCACGCGTTGGCAGCAATACGGGCTTACCACGTTCCCGGCATGTCACACGACCGATTTAGGTTCTGCCTCTCCCCCGGCGGTCCAGCGACGACGTAACCCGAGCTTTGAACGGGTTATCCGACCGCACACCTTTTGGTTCATGCCTGACAGCAGCTTAGGCACTTCCACTACTTACGAGGTTTATCAGCAGTTCACTTACGTTAACCATGTCGGTCAGCCTAGCTCCTTGACCCCATCGCTGCTGGGAGTCTCCACGCACGTGTCTCGCGACTCATGCGTGCCCGAAACTTCCGGAGGCTACATTGTCAGAAGAGCTTCACACCCCACCGTTACCAGTGACGCATGTCTTCCTAGGCTACTGCTGGTCGTACAGCAGGTTCCCTTCACTCACCCTTGCTGCTGGTGAGGCCGAACAATGACACACCGAGCTATCGCTCGTATCGCGCAACGAATCCGTAGCCCGAAGGCGCGGGATTTGCATACTCCAATCCGCTTGGTCAGCGGAGATGAAGCCGCTGACTGGGCGGAACCTGACGGTAATCAGGTCAATGCAATGCGAAGTCCGGCGTAGTTCAGCACACCGGACATCGCCTATGGCGATACCCGGCATACCCATACCGGGTTCGTCTCGTTACCAGAAGTGCAAAGACTGCCGGGCTTCGTGAGGCCCACATTGCACTTTTCGCGGCTGGTAAGGCTCGTACTGACGCCTCCTTAACACCGCTAGTCGATGTCCCTTACGTTGGGACTGCCCGGACACGAGCGTGCGTGTCGCACCAAAGCCCGTAGGATAGCAAAAGCCGCCCGGGGCACTGCTGCCTTCGGACGGCTTTTTGATACCGACCCTCCACTCGAAGGGCCGGAACAGCACGCGGTGCTTAGTTCTTCGTCTGGTCGACGAGCTTGTTCTTCGCGATCCACGGCATCATCGCGCGCAGCTTCGAGCCGACCTGCTCGATCTGGTGCTCGGCCGTCAGGCGGCGGCGCGACTGCAGCGTCGGCGCACCTGCCTTGTTCTCGAGAATGAAGCTCTTCGCGTATTCGCCCGTCTGGATGTCGGTCAGGCACTGCTTCATCGCCTTCTTCGTCTCTTCCGTGACGACGCGCGGGCCCGTCACGTACTCGCCGTATTCGGCGTTGTTCGAGATCGAGTAGTTCATGTTCGCGATGCCGCCTTCGTAGATCAGGTCGACGATCAGCTTCAGCTCGTGCAGGCACTCGAAGTACGCCATTTCCGGCGCGTAGCCGGCTTCGACCAGCGTCTCGAAACCTGCCTTGATCAGCTCGACGGTACCGCCGCACAGCACGGCCTGCTCGCCGAACAGGTCGGTTTCGGTTTCTTCACGGAAGTTCGTCTCGATGATGCCGGCACGGCCGCCGCCGTTCGCTGCCGCGTACGACAGCGCGATGTCGCGTGCCGCGCCCGACTTGTTCTGCGCAACCGCGATCAGGTGCGGCACGCCGCCACCTTGCGAGTACGTGCCGCGCACGGTGTGGCCCGGAGCCTTCGGCGCGATCATGATCACGTCGAGGTCGGCGCGCGGGATCACCTGGCCGTAGTGGACGTTGAAGCCGTGTGCGAATGCCAGTGCGGCGCCCTGCTTGATGTTCGCGTGCACTTCCTTCGCGTACACGTCGGCGATCTGCTCGTCCGGCAGCAGCATCATGACGACGTCCGCGCCCTTCACCGCTTCCGCGACTTCCTTGACCGACAGGCCTGCGTTTTCGGCCTTGCTCCACGACGCGCCGCCCTTGCGAAGGCCGACCGTCACGTTCACGCCGCTGTCCTTCAGGTTCAGTGCGTGCGCATGGCCTTGCGAGCCGTAGCCGATGATCGTGACTTGCTTGCCCTTGATGAGGGAGAGGTCAGCGTCTTTATCGTAGAAAACGTTCATGATGGTTCCTTCGCCAATTCAAAAATTCAACAATTCGTTCAGATGGAGTACTGCGGGCCGGGACATGACGGCGCACCCGGCGTGCCTGTCCGGCATCACACCTTCAGGATGCGCTCGCCGCGTCCGATGCCGGAGCTGCCGGTACGCACGGTCTCTAGGATCGCGGTCGCGTCCAGCCCCTGGATGAATGCGTCGAGCTTGTCGCTCGCGCCCGTCAATTCGATCGTGTAGGTCTTTTCGGTCACGTCGATGATGCGGCCGCGGAAAATATCCGACATCCGCTTCATTTCTTCGCGCTCCTTGCCTACTGCACGTACCTTGATCAGCATCAGCTCGCGTTCGATGTGTGCACCGTCGGTCAGGTCCACCACTTTCACCACCTCGATCAGGCGGTTCAGATGCTTCGTGATCTGTTCGATCACGTCGTCCGAGCCAATGGAAACGATGGTCAGCCGCGACAGCGATTGGTCTTCGGTCGGCGCCACCGTCAAGGTTTCGATGTTGTAGCCGCGTGCGGAAAACAGACCGACCACGCGCGACAGCGCGCCCGGTTCGTTTTCCAGCAGGACGGAAATGATGTGTCTCATGTTCGCTTCTTCCAGAATGTGTCCGTGTCGATTCACTCGCGCCGCGCGCCGCCCGGTGCCGCACCGCCCTTCGTGAAGGCGGCCGCTCCGGCCCCGGCGCGCGTCGCGCCGTTACAGATCTTCCGATCCGAGCAGCATCTCGGTGATGCCCTTGCCGGCCTGTACCATCGGCCAGACGTTTTCGGTCGGATCGGTCTGGAAGTCGAGAAACACGGTGCGGTCCTTCAGGCGCAGCGCTTCCTTCAGCGCCGGCTCCACATCCGAGGTCTTTTCGATCCGCATGCCGACATGGCCGTACGCTTCGGCGAGCTTCACGAAATCGGGCAGCGCATCCATGTACGAATGCGAATAGCGCTTGCTGTATTCGATCTGCTGCCACTGGCGGACCATGCCGAGATAGCGGTTGTTCAGCGAAATGATCTTCACGGGCGTGTCGTACTGCAGGCAGGTCGACAGTTCCTGGATGCACATCTGGATCGAGCCTTCGCCCGTGATGCACAGCACGTCGTCGTCCGGGTGCGCCATCTTGACGCCCATCGCTGCCGGCAGGCCGAAGCCCATCGTGCCGAGGCCGCCGGAATTGATCCAGCGACGCGGCTTGTTGAAACGGTAGAACTGCGCGGCCCACATCTGGTGCTGGCCGACGTCCGAGCACACGAACGCGTTGCCGTCCGTCAGCTCCCAGGCTTTCTCGACCACGTATTGCGGCTTGATGATCTCGCTGTCGCGGTCGAACTTCAGGCAGTCCTTCGAACGCCAGCCCTCGATGTCCTTCCACCATTGCGCGAGCGCCTCGGTGTCGGGGCCGTGCTCGGCCGTCTGCAGTTGCTCGATCAGCTCCTTCAGCACTTCCTTCACGTCGCCGACGATCGGGATGTCGACCTTCACGCGCTTCGAGATCGACGACGGGTCGATGTCGATGTGGATGATCTTGCGCGGACGCGACGCGAAGTGCGCCGGGTCGCCGATCACGCGGTCGTCGAAGCGGGCACCGATCGCGATCAGCACGTCGCAGTGCTGCATCGCCATGTTCGCTTCGTACGTGCCGTGCATGCCGAGCATGCCGAGGAATTTCTTGTCCGACGCGCGATAGCCGCCGAGGCCCATCAGCGTGTTCGTGACCGGGTAGCCGAGCAGGTCGGCGAACTGGTTCAGTTCGCGCGCGGCGTCGGCGAGGATGATGCCGCCGCCCGTATAGATATAGGGACGCTTCGCCGACAGCAGCAGCGACACGGCCTTGCGGATCTGGCCCGAATGGCCCTTCGTGACGGGGTTGTACGAGCGCAGCGACACGCTCTTGACCGGCTCGTACTGGCACGGCGTCTTCGAGATGTCCTTCGGGATGTCGATCAGCACCGGGCCCGGACGGCCGGTGCGGGCGATGTAGAACGCCTTCTTGACGGTTTCCGCGAGGTCGCGCACGTCCTTCACGAGGAAGTTGTGCTTCACGCACGGACGCGTGATGCCGACCGTGTCGCATTCCTGGAACGCGTCCTGGCCGATCGCGGCAGTCGGCACCTGGCCGCTGATCACGACCATCGGGATCGAATCCATGTAGGCCGTTGCAATGCCGGTCACCGCATTGGTGACACCGGGGCCGGACGTCACGAGACAGACGCCGACATTGCCGGTGGAACGCGCATACGCATCGGCTGCGTGCACGGCCGCCTGTTCGTGGCGCACCAGCACGTGCTGAATCTTGTCTTGCTTGTAGAGCTCGTCGTAGATGTAGAGTACCGAGCCGCCGGGATAGCCCCAGATGAATTCGACGTTCTCGTCGGCCAGTGCCTTCATGAGCACGGTGGCGCCGATGGAGTCGCTATCGGGAGGGGAAAGGGGTTCCGACGTGGAGAATTCCGCGCTGGGCATGTTCATTTTGACCTTTCGAATTTTCGGCAAAAAATTGATCGGGTGCTCTCTGCCGGGCTTGTGGCTCGGGTTCAAGCGGCGCGTCCAGTTTGAAGGGCGGGCTTCTTGGGCCAGCCTCAAATGAGACCATCACTTCATGTTGCGAATCGCTGACGATAGCGGGTCATGATTGGGTCGTCAAGCAAAATATCCCGCAGCGCATCATGCGCCCCGCCCGGCGGCCCGCGGACGCTGCTCGCGCGCAACGTACCGAGCCATCGACGGTGCCAAGTCGCGCGAAAATTTGTTAGCATCCGCGGGTTTTACGAAATTTTTCGACCTTTCACACGCCGCAGTCCGCAGCGCATACCTTTACGGAATGGCATCAGACAAGGAACTCGCCGACTTTCTGGCGGGCGTCGAAAGGCGCGCGTTCAAGCAGGCTGCGTACGCCGTGCGCGACGACGATGCGTCGCTCGACATCGTGCAGGACGCGATGATCAAGCTGGCGGAGAAGTACGGCGACCGGCCGGCGGCCGAGCTGCCGCTGCTGTTCCAGCGGATCCTGCAGAACGCGATCCACGACTGGTTCCGCCGGCAGAAGGTCCGCAATACCTGGGTGACGCTCTTCTCGTCGCTCAACAACACGGACGACGAAGACTTCGATCCGCTGGAAACGCTCGAGTCCGCAGACGACAACGCGGGCGTCGAGAGCACCGAGCACCGCCTCGAGCGGGAGCAGGTTCTGGCCCTGATCGACGAAGAAATCCAGAAACTTCCAACGCGTCAACGGGAAGCGTTCCTGATGCGTTATTGGGAAGATATGGATGTCGCCGAGACTGCCGCCGCAATGGGGTGCTCCGAAGGCAGCGTCAAGACGCACTGCTCGCGAGCCACCCACACCCTGGCGCAAGCGCTCAAGGCCAAAGGAATCACGCTATGAGCTCCGCTCCCGTAAATCGAGAACACGAATTCGCGCTGAAGGTCCGCCGCGCGCTGGACGAACGTGCCGCGGCGCTGCCTGCCGCGACCGCCGACCGTCTGGCCGTCGCGCGCCGGGCCGCGCTCGCGCGCAAGAAGCCGGAAGCCGCGACCGCGCCGGTGTTCGTGCCCGCCTTCGCCGGTGCCGCCGCCGCATACGGCACGCCGCCCGCGAGTCGCCCGCAGACGTCGTTCGCGCGCCGCCTGCTGCGCGCCTGGCCGCTCGCGCTGCTGCTCGCGGGGCTCGTCGGCATCGCGTACTGGGAAGACATGCAGCGCACTGCCGAACTCGCCGACATCGACGCGGCGATGCTCAGCGACGACCTGCCGCTCAACGCGTATCTCGATCACGGGTTCAACGCGTATCTTTCGCACGCACGCTAACAGAGAATGACGAGGGGATCGCACGGGTGAGTCAGAAACGCGGCCTGGCCGTATTTTTCGGATGCGTGATCGCGATCGCCGTTTCCTACGTCGCCACCTATTCCCGATTCAACCCGCCCGCCGCGACGGTCTCCGCCGCGGCCAGCAGCGCGCCCGCGCCGACTTCGGCCGCCGCCGGGCTGACCACCGAACTCGCCCCGCTGCCGCTGCCGCTGCCGGCCGCCAACGGCCCGCTGTCGTGGGCGCGCCTGACACCGGCGCAACGCGCGGCACTCGCGCCGTTCGCCGATCAATGGGACGGCTTCAGCGATGCACGCAAGCGCAAATGGCTGAAGATCGCGTCACGTTTCGCGAAATTGACGCCCGATGAGCAGAAGCACCTGCAGGACAGGATGTCCGAGTGGGCGCGGATGACGCCCGAGCAGCGCCGCGTCGCGCGCGAGAATTACCAGAGCGCGAAGGAACTGTCCGCGCAGGCGCGCGAGCGTGCGTGGAAGGCCTACCAGCAACTTCCCGAAGAACAGAAGGAGCGCCTCGCCGCGACCGAGCGCCGTCGCCGGCCGAGCGTCGTCAGCGCGCCGCCGACGGTCGCCGACCGCGATGTGCGCCGCCTCGTCAATTCGCACGAGCATCCGGCGAGCAACGCCGCGCCGGCATCGGCGCCCGCGACGTCCGGCGGCGGCACGCCGCCCGTCGCGGCATCATCCACGCCGGGCACCGCACCCGCGCCTGCGACGGTCACGCCCGTCTCGCCGGCCGACGCGCCGTCGATGTTCAAGGGATCCTGACCCGACGTGGCGAGCGCCCCCGCACCCCAGGCCCAGGCCGTCGTCGCCGCGCCGTCCGTGCGGCGACGCCTCGCCGCGATGCTGTACGAAGCCGTGCTGCTGTTCGGCATCGTGTTCTTCGCCGGCCTCGCATTCAGCCTCGCGACGCAGCAGCGCAACGGCCTCGTTCACCACAATCTCCTCGCCGCGTGGATCGCGCTCGTCGTCGGCGCGTACTTCGTCTGGTTCTGGACCCATGGCGGCCAAACGCTGCCGATGAAGACCTGGCGGCTGCGGCTCGAATCGTCGACCGGCCGTCCGCTGAGCGCCGGCCACGCGCTCGTCCGCTACGCGCTCGGGTGGCTGTGGTTTTTGCCCCCGCTCGCGCTGCATCCGCTCCTCGGCCTGCCGGTGCCCGTCACGCTCGCACTGGCGGCCGCGTGGATCGTCGCATGGGCCGCCGCCGCCCGCCTGCACGCCGATCGCCAGTTCCCGCACGACCGCATCGCCCGCACGCGCGTCGTCGCGATTCCGCGCTGACGCGGTGACGCGACGTGCGGTCCGCGCGACCGCTCCCATTCCGCGCGTCGGCGCATCCATCAGACGAAACCCCTCGAAGGCGCAATTACGGCCACCGCTCACGGCTTGCCCGATCGCCGCGAGGCGGTCGGTTCGGCAGATTGCGCAACGCCGCCGCATTCACTGCTAAACACGCCGGAACGACAGTAATAAGAACGTCTCGTGACTGTCACGGCATGGTCACGCCCGCATGGCGCAATGCCGGTAATGTCAACCGGCGCGAGTCATGCATGGGCCAGAAAACGTCCGCGACCTCCCTGTTCCGTCAACCGCTCGGCGCCCGCGCCGTCACCGCCTTCCTGTCCGGCTCGGCCGCAACCGATGCCCTTTCGTCGCATGAGCCGACGGCCGCGCACGCCAGGCAGCACGACGACCCCGAGCCGTCCACCCATCGCTACCGCACGATCTGGCTGTCCGACATCCATCTCGGCTCGAGCGGCTGCCAGGCGCCGTACCTGCTCGACTTCCTGCGCCACAACGATTCGGAATACCTGTACCTCGTCGGCGACATCATCGACGGCTGGCAGCTGAAGAAGGGCTGGTACTGGCCGCAGGCGCACAACGACGTCGTGCAGAAGGTCCTGCGCAAGGCGCGCAAGGGCACGCAGGTGGTCTACATCCCGGGCAACCACGACGAAGGCGCGCGGCAGTTCTGCGACCTCGCGTTCGGCGACATCCAGGTGCGCGGCGAGGCATTTCACACGACGCTCGCGGGCAAGCGCCTGTGGATCGTCCACGGCGACCTGTTCGACGGCGTGATCCAGCACGCGAAATGGCTCGCGTATCTCGGCGACACGCTCTACACGCTGATCCTCGTGCTGAACCGCTGGTTCAACCGGATCCGCAGCCGGCTGGGCTTCCAGTACTGGTCGCTGTCGCAGTACCTGAAGCATCAGGTGAAGAACGCCGTGAACTTCATCTCGCAGTTCGAGACCGTGATGACCGACGAGGCGCGCCGCCGCGGCTGCGACGGCGTCGTGTGCGGGCACATCCACAAGGCGGAGATCCGCGACATCGACGGCGTGCTGTACTGCAACGACGGCGACTGGGTCGAGAGCCTGTCCGCGCTCGTCGAAACGATGGAAGGCGAGCTGAAGATCATCTACTGGACGGCGATGCGCGCCGCGCCGTCCGCAGCCCCGTCGCGCAAGGCCAAGGCCACCGCCTGACACAACTCCACTTACAGGACACATGCCGCGATGAAGATCATGATCGTCACCGACGCGTGGGAGCCGCAGGTCAACGGCGTCGTGCGCACGCTGAAGAGCACCTCCCGCGAACTCACCGCGCTCGGCCACCGGGTCGAAATGCTGACGCCGCTGGAATTCCGCACGGTGCCCTGCCCGACCTACCCCGAGATCCGCCTGTCGATCCTGCCGTACCGCAAGCTGCGCGCCCGGATCGATGCGTTCGCCCCCGATGCGCTGCACATCGCGACCGAAGGCCCGCTCGGCCTCGCCGCGCGACGCTATGCGCGCGCGCGCAAGCTGCCGTACACGACCGCGTATCACACGCGCTTTCCGGAATACGTGCAGGCGCGCTTCGGCATTCCGCTGTCGGCGACCTACAAGTTCCTGCACTGGTTCCACGGGCCGTCGCTCGCGGTGATGGCGCCGACCCCGGTCGTGAAGCAGGACCTCGAGAAGTTCGGCTTCACGAACGTCGTGCTGTGGACGCGCGGCGTCGACCTCGACATCTTCCGGCCGATGGAGTCGAAGGTGCTCAATACCGCGCGGCCGATCTTCCTGTACGTCGGCCGCGTCGCGATCGAGAAGAACGTCGAGGCGTTCCTGCGCCTCGACCTGCCCGGCTCGAAGTGGGTCGCGGGCGAAGGTCCCGCGCTCGCCGAACTGAAATCGCGCTATCCGGAAGCGAACTATCTCGGCGTCCTGTCGCAAGCCGAGCTCGCCAAGGTGTATGCTGCGGCCGACGTGTTCGTGTTCCCGAGTCGCACCGACACGTTCGGCCTCGTGCTGCTGGAGGCCCTCGCGTGTGGCACGCCGGTCGCCGCGTACCCGGTCACGGGCCCGATCGACGTGCTCGGCGGGGGCGATGCCGGCGCGATGCACGAAGACCTGCAGGAAGCCTGCCTCGAGGCGCTCAAGATCGAACGCGAGACTGCCCGCGCATGGGCCGAGCGCTTCTCGTGGCGCGCGGCGTCCGAGCAGTTTGCGTCGCATCTGAAACCGCTGCCGAAGACTGCGTACTCGCCCGCCGAAGGTGCCGCCGTTTGAAACGAGACCTGAACGACAAGACCCCGCCCCCTGCCGCGACGGCGCAACCGCATCGTCCGTTCGACGAAGAAGAGCCGCACGCCGACGCGGACGTGCACACGCACGAACCGCTCGGCCCCGACGATCGGCTCGCGCCGCTGCCGCCGAATCCGTACAAGCGCCACCGCGGCATCACGCGCGCGTGGTACGCGCTCAAGCATTCGCTGAACGGGTTTCGCGTCGCGATCCGCGAGGAGAGCGCGTTTCGCCAGGAGCTCACGCTCGCCGCGCTGATGCTGCCGATCGGTGCGTTCTCGCCGGTCCCCGCCGCATCGCGCGCGCTGCTGATCGCGTCGGTGCTGCTCGTGCTGATCGTCGAGCTGCTGAACTCGAGCGTCGAGGCCGCGATCGATCGCATCTCGCTCGAGCGCCACGAATTGTCGAAGCGCGCGAAGGATCTCGGCAGCGCGGCGGTCACGGTCGCGCTGTTCGCGTGCGTGACGACATGGGGCTTCGTGCTCGGCCCGGTGATCGCACGCTGGTTCGGCTTCTGACGGCACCTGCGGCACCGCCTGCGTGCGGCGCTGCACCATGCGCCGAACGCATCGCGATCACGAAATGCGCCCGTTGTAAGGAAAGCGCGGTTTATAATCGTCCGCCAGACTTAGAACAGCAACCCGCGCCGGACGAATCTCGCAGCATCGATTGCAGCGCCCGCCAGTCCGGCACACACAGGGCCGGACGACATGGAAGCGAAACCTCCCCGCCGCACCCGCGAACGGATTCTCGAGTTGTCGTTGAAACTCTTCAACGAGATCGGCGAGCCGAACGTCACGACCACGACGATCGCCGAGGAAATGGAAATCAGTCCAGGCAACCTGTACTACCATTTCCGCAACAAGGACGACATCATCAACAGCATCTTCGCGCAGTTCGAGCAGCAGATCGAACGGCGACTGCGCTTTCCCGAAGATCACCGTCCGACGATCGACGAAACCTGGTCGTACCTGCAGTACATGGCCGACTTCATGTGGACCTACCGGTTCCTGTATCGCGACCTCAACGACCTGCTCGCGCGCAACCGCACGCTCGAGACGCACTTCAAGCAGATCATCAGCCACAAGGTGCGCTTCGCGCACGACATGTGCGAGCTGCTCGTGTCCGACGCCGAAATGGTCGCGACGCCCGCCGAGATCGAAGTCATCGCCACCAACATGGCCGTGATCTCGACGTACTGGCTGTCGTATCAGTACGTGATGCACCCGCGCAAATACAACGACCAGGACGCAATCCGCGAAGAGCTGCACCAGGTGAGCATGCACGTGATCTCGATCATGGCTCCGTACCTGCGCGGCCGTTCGCGCCAGCTGTTCGACGATCTCGTCTCCGGCAAGCTGCCCAAGCGCCAGTTCACCGACTACCTGCCGCCGCGCGACGGTTCGCCGCGCCCCGCGGGCAGCCCGGTCGCCGCCAAGCCCGCCGCGAAGGATGCGAAACAATGAAGGCAGTCTGTGTTTACTGCGGCTCGTCGTCCGGCGTGCGGCCCGTCTATGCGGACGCCGCGCGCGCGTTCGGCCGCGCGCTCGTCGATGCGGGCCTCACGCTCGTCTACGGCGGCGGCCGCGTCGGCCTGATGGGCGTGATCGCCGATGAAGTGATGGCGGCCGGCGGCCATGCGGTCGGCGTGATTCCCGAGTTGCTGGTCGACAAGGAAGTCGGCCATACCGGGCTGTCCGAGCTGCACGTCGTGCCCGACATGCACCATCGCAAGAAAATGATGGCCGACCTCGCGGATGCGTTCGTCGCGATGCCCGGCGGCGCCGGCACGCTCGAGGAATTCTTCGAGGTCTATACGTGGGCGCAGCTCGGCTATCACCGCAAGCCCGTTGCGCTGTACAACATCGATTCGTTCTACGATCCGCTGATCGCGCTGCTGCGCCACACGGTCGACGAAGGCTTCATGCGCCCGACCTACTTCGACGCGCTGTGCCTCGACGCCGAACCGGTCGCGCTGATCGAACAGCTGCGCCGCTACCAGCCGCCCGTTCGCGACAAGTGGGCGCCGGACGCGGCCAAGTAACGTCTATCGGGAGCCGCACGCGATGCCCGCACCGTCGTCCGAGCGCAAGGCCGTCCTCATCACCGGCGCGAGCCGCGGCATCGGCCGCGCGACCGCCGTGCTCGCGGCCGAGCGCGGCTGGGACGTCGGCATCAACTACGCACGCGACGCGGCGGCAGCCGAACTGACCGCGCAAGCCGTTCGCGACGTCGGCGCACGCGCGTGCGTCGTCGCCGGCGACGTCGCGAACGAAGCGGACGTCATCGCGATGTTCGACACCGTCGCGGCGGCGTTCGGTCGCCTCGACGCGCTCGTCAACAATGCGGGGATCGTCGCGCCGTCGATGCCGCTCGCCGACATGCCGGTCGACCGGCTGCGGCGGATGTTCGATACCAATGTGCTCGGCGCCTACCTGTGCGCGCGCGAAGCTGCGCGCAGGCTGTCCACCGATCGCGGCGGGCGCGGCGGCGCGATCGTCAACGTGTCGTCGATCGCATCGCGGCTCGGTTCGCCGAACGAGTATGTCGACTATGCCGGCTCGAAGGGCGCGGTCGATTCGCTGACGATCGGCCTCGCGAAGGAACTCGGCCCGCACGGCGTGCGCGTCAACGCGGTGCGGCCCGGCCTGATCGAGACCGAAATCCATGCGAGCGGCGGCCAGCCGGGCCGCGCGGCACGCCTCGGCGCGCAGACGCCGCTCGGCCGCGCGGGCGAGGCGCAGGAGATCGCGGAAGCGATCGTCTGGCTGCTCGGCGATACGGCGTCATACACGACGGGCGCCCTGCTCGACGTCGGCGGCGGCCGGTAATCGCGCCCCAAAAGGGGGAAAAACGGACCGCTGAAGCGGTCCGTGGTCACGACACCACAAATCTCCACAATATCGTGACCATTTCAGTAAACATCCGTAACAGTTCCGTGCTCTACTAGCGCCAAGTCAAAAAACAGCCGGTCATCCGGCTGTCATCTCGCTTTGATGCGACCCTTATTGGGTCCGGCCCATGTCGCCGGACCGGCTTGACCCGACCGAGATCTTTTCCATGCCAGGAACCGCAGCGCCCGGCCGGCGACGCACGTCCGTGCCCGCTCCGGCCACGCACGCCCGATCAGCCACCGATCCCGACCTCAGCGCGACACTCCATGCCGCCGGTACCCCCGCCGTGGCCGGCACCGCCGCGGCGGACACCGCCCGCGATCGCGTCCTCCGGCTCGGCTGGCGCGTCTGGCTGCTGGTTGCCGCGCTGGTCTGCGCGTACACGCTGCCGGGCGTGCTCGGCCACGATCCATGGAAGCAGGACGAAACCTATACGTTCGGCATCATCCAGCACATGCTCGAGACGGGCGACTTCGTCGTACCGACCAACGCGGGCCAGCCGTTCATGGAAAAGCCGCCGCTGTACGCGTGGGTCGCGACGAGCCTCGCGTGGCTGTTGCAGCGGGTGATGCCGCTGCACGACGCGGCACGGCTCGCGAGCGCGCTGTTCGCGGCGCTCGCGTTCGGCTTCATCGCACGCGCGGCGCGCAGTGCCAGCCGGGCCGACAGCTGGCTCGACCTGCGCGTGATCGGCCCCGTCGTGCTGAGCGCGAGCACGCTCGTCGTCGTCAAGCACGTGCACGACATGATGACCGACGTCGCGCTGTTTGCGGGCACCGCGATGGGCTTCTGCGGCCTGCTCGAGCTCGTGACGCAGCACGTCGCGCGGGCGCGCCGGATGCGGCACGGGCTGCCGGTGCGGCC
This sequence comes from Burkholderia sp. RF4-BP95, assembly GCF_001521985.1. Taxonomy (NCBI): domain Bacteria; kingdom Pseudomonadati; phylum Pseudomonadota; class Betaproteobacteria; order Burkholderiales; family Burkholderiaceae; genus Burkholderia; species Burkholderia sp. RF4-BP95. The sequence continues at coordinate 59,386 of NZ_LOSX01000016.1, forward strand.
GTCCGGCCGCTGGGCCGCGCCGATCTTCGGCGCGGGCGTCGGCATCGCGCTGATGGCAAAGGGCCTGTTCGTGCCGCTCGTGTTCGCGGCCACGCTCACGGGCGCGCTGGTGCTCTACCCCGCGTGCCGTACGCGTGCGTTCGCGCGCTCGCTCGGGGTCGCCGCGCTGGTGTTCGCACCGTTCGCGCTCATCTGGCCGACCGCGCTGTTCCTGCGTTCCGAGACGCTGTTCATGACCTGGTTCTGGGACAACAACGTCGGCCGCTTCTTCGGTTTCTCGGTGCCGGAACTCGGCGCGGAAAACGACAAGCCGTTCTTCATCCTGCGTGCGTTCCTGCTGCTCGGCTTCCCGGTCGCGCCGCTCGCGATCGTCGCGCTGGCGCGCGGCGCATGGCGCGACTGGCGCACGCCCCGCATCGCGCTGCCCGTCCTGTTCGCCGGGGTTGGCCTCGCGGTGCTGCAAGTGTCCGCGACCTCGCGCCAGCTCTACATCCTGCCGTTCTTCGCGCCGCTCGCGCTGGTTGCCGCGCAGGCGATCGAGCGCCTGCCGCGCGGGCTGCATCTCGCGTGGGATTACCTGAGCCGCCTGCTGTTCGGCACCGTCGTCGCGCTCGCGTGGGGAATCTGGGCGGTGATGGCCGATCCGGGCGCATCGCGTGCGGACCTCGCGCCGCTCGGCCGATGGCTGCCGCTCGACTGGACGATGCCGATCGTGCCCGGGCTCGTGATCGGCGCGCTCGTGCTGACGGTCGGCTGGCTGTGGCTGCTGCCGAAGCTGCGCACGACCGGCCTGTGGCGCGGCGCGCTGTCGTGGGGCGCGGGCGCGCTGGTCGCGTGGGGTCTCGTGTATACGCTGTTGCTGCCGTGGCTCGACGTCGCGAAGAGTTACCGGTCGGTGTTCGACGACCTGAATGCGCATCTCGCGCTCGAATGGAGCGACGGCGACTGCATGGCGAGCCTGCACGGGCTCGGCGAATCGGAAGCGCCGATGCTGTACTACTTCTCCGGTATCCAGCACACGCCGATCGACGACGCGAAGACGACACGCTGCACGTGGATGATCGTCCAGGGCGTACGGGCAGTCGATCCGGCGCCGGGCAGCGAATGGAAGCTGTTCTGGACCGGCGCCCGCCCGGGCGACGACGAGGAACTGCTGCGCGTCTACGTGCGCACCCCCGAAGAGCACGAAACGCAGTGATGCAAGGCGGCGCCGCGAAACGGCGCCGTCGTCATTTCCGGAAGGCCGGCCAAGCGGCGCTCGAGCGCGCTTTCACGCGCGCCGCCCCACCACCCCGCACGTCAGAACGACGAGCCCGGCTCGCGCAGGAATGCCGTCTCCGCATCGGTCGACGTACGGCCGAGAATCGCGTTCCGGTGCGGAAAACGGCCGAAGCGCTCGACCACGGCCGCATGACGCAACGCGAAGTCGTGATAGCTCTCGCACCCGGCCTCGCCGCGAATGCCCGCACACAGTCGCACGGCCTCGCGCTGACTCTCGTCCGACTCGTCATGTTCGAACGGCAGGTACGCAAACGCGCGGTGATGGCCGCTCGGCAATCGCGCGTCCCACCCGGCCGCGACGACGCGCCGCGCGAGCGCCAGCGCCTTCGGATCGGCGGCGAACGCACGCGGCGTGCCGCGATGAATGTTGCGCGAAAACTGGTCGAGCACCACGATCAGCGCGAGCGCACCGAGCGGCGTGTCGGCCCAGCGATCGTGGGCGCCGTCGCACGCGGCGTCGAGCAACGCGCCATAGCGCGTCCGCAGCACGTCGTCGAACGCCGCACCGCCGTTGAACCACACCTTGCGCGCGTGGCCGAACTCGACCGAACCCGGCTCGCCGAACCAGAAATCGAGAATCTCGCGCGCTTGCGGATCGAGCGCCGCGGCACTGTCCGTCAGGTTGTCGATCGTCATGCAAACTCCAGTACGAGGCGCCGAGTCCGCGCGCTCTTCTTTTCAAGTTTGGCGACCCGCAGGTCGCCGATTTCCGACGTATTGCGCACATGCGTGCCGCCGCACGGCTGCAGATCGACGCCTTCGATGCGCAGCAGCCGCACGCGGCCCAGCCCCATCGGCGGCTTCACGCTCATCGTGCGCACGAGGTCGGGCCGCTCGGCCATCTCGGCGTCGGTGATCCATTCGGTCGTGACCGCATGCGCGCCGTGGACCAGCGCCGCGAGACGGCGCTCGACGTCGACGCGATCGATCGCGTCCGACGTCGCGAAATCGAGCCGTACGTAGTCGGCTGTCACGCTGCAGCCGTCGACCGGATACGGCAACACCGCGCACATCAGGTGCGCGGCCGTATGCAGCCGCATGTGCCGGTAGCGGCGCAGCCAGTCGATGTCCGCGATCACGCGCGCGCCGGGTGCGAGCGCCGCGACGCGCGCTTCCTGGCCCGTCGCGGGCACGTGCACGGCGTCGTCGGGCGTTGCGCCGTCGAACTTCGCCTTGCGCGTGTCGGCGATCGTGATCGCGCTGCCGTCAGGCAGCGTCAGCGTGCCGCTGTCGCCGGCCTGCCCGCCGCCAAGCGGATAGAACACGGTGCGGTCGAGCCGGATGCCGTCATCGCCAATGGCCGCGACGACGGCCTCGCATTGCGTCAGATAGGCATCTTCACGAAACAGTGCGTGGGTCGTCATCGGGCGAGCCTCGTATCGTTGGGGAAGCGGACAGTGTCGCGCCGCGCCGGCCAGGCGCCCAGACGCAGATCGTCCGGCGTACGGACAGCGGCGTACCGGTCGATCAACCGGGCCGGTTGCGCATCCAGTCGGCCGTGTCGTAGAACGAATGCATGAGCCGTTCACGCAGCGGCTCGGCCAACCCGATGTCCTCCATCGCCCACGCCATGCAGCGCAGCCACTGATCGCGCTCGACCGACGCGATCGGGAACGGCAGGTGCCGCGCGCGCAGCCGCGGGTGGCCGAACCGGCTGATGTAGTGATCCGGGCCGCCGAGCCAGCCGCACAGGAACCAGAACAGCTTGTCGCGCGAGCCGTCGAGCGACGCCGGATGCAGCGCGCGAATCTCCGCGAACTCGGGCTCGAGGTCCATCAGGTCGTAAAAGCGATCCACCATTTCACGCACGCGGGCTTCGCCGCCCACGAGCTCGAACGCCGTCGGTTGCGACGGCGCCTCATCATTCACATCGGTCATACGGATAATCGGAAACGGGATAGTCGGGGCCGCCGGCGACGCTCAGGCGTCGCGCAGCGACTGCAGCGCCGGGCGCCGCAACACATTATGCAGGCTCAGCCAGCCGGCCGCACCGGCACACGCGACGCCGGCCGCGATGCCGGCCGGCACGAGCCACGGATCGACGGCGAGCTGGAAGTCGAACACGCGCGACGCGAGCACCCAGCCGACCGCGATCGCACCGGCCGACGCCAGCGCGCCGGCCAGCGCACCGACGACGATGAATTCCGCGCGCTGCACCGCATTGATTTGCGCGCGCGACGCGCCGAGCGCGCGCAGCAGCGCGGCCTCGCGCACGCGCTCGTCGCGCGAGCCGGCGAGCGCCGTGTACAGCACGAGCACGCCCGCCGCGAGCGTGAACGCAAACAGGAACTGCACCGCGCCGACCACCTGCAGCATCATCCGCTGCAACTGGGCGAGGATCGGCGCAACGTCGATCGCGGTCAGGTTCGGGTAGCGCGCGATCAGCGGATCGAGCAGCGCCGCCTGCGAGGCCGGCAGGTGAAAACTCGTCACGTAGACGGCCGGAAAATCCTTCAGCACGGGCGGCGGCATCAGCACGAAAAAGTTGACGCGGAACGAGCCCCAGTCGAGCTTGCGCACGCTGGTGATCGGCGCATCGACCGTCAGCCCCGTCACGTCGAAGCGCAGCGTGTCGCCCGGCTTCACGTTCAGCGTCTTCGCGAGCCCGGCCTCGATCGAGATCTGCGGGCTGGCCGAACGGCCGAACCAGTCGCCTTCGACGATCCGGTTGTCGGACGGCAGCTCGGTCGTATACGACAGGTTGAACTCGCGGTCGACGAGCCGGCGCGCCTCGTCCGACGGATACGCGTCCGGGTTCACCGGCTTGCCGTTGATCGCGACGAGCCGGCCACGCACCATCGGCGCGGGCACCGCGTCGCGTACGCCGTGCGCGGCGAGCCATGCCGCGACGTCGTCGCGCTGGTCGGGCTGGATGTCGATCAGGAACTGGTTCGGCGCATCGGGCGGCGTCGACTGCCGCCAGCCGGCGACGAGGTCGTTGCGCGTGATCGCGATCAGCAGCAGGCACATCAGGCCCAGCGCGAGCGCGGTGATCTGCAGCGCGCTGGCCGTGCCGCGCCGGTGCAGCGACGCGAGCGCGTAGCGCCAGCCGACGCCTGCGGCCACGCGCGCATCGCGCACCGCGCGCGCCGCCGCATACAGCGCGAGCCGTGCGATCAGCGAGAAACCGACCAGGGCGCCCGCGAACCCGCCCGCGACGATCAGCCCGAGCTTCAGATTGCCTGCCGCGACGATCAACAGCCCCGCGAACAGCACGACGCCGAGCGCATACAAGGCCCAGGCCGTGCGCGACGCGTCGCCCCAGTCGCGCCGCAGCACGCGCACCGGCGGCACGCGGGTGAGCGGCGCGAGCGGCGGCAGCGCGAAGCCGAGCAGCAGCACGAGCGCGGCGCCGATCCCGACGAGCGCGGGCCAAGGCGTGGGCGGCGGGAGCACCACGTCGATCAGGCTGCCGAGCGCCGCGAGAAGCGCCCAGTGGCCGCCGTAGCCGAGCACCGCGCCGGCGACGCCCGAGACGATGCCGATGCCGGCGAATTCGAGCGTGAACAGCGCGCCGAGCGTGCGGCGGCTCACGCCGAGGCAGCGCATCGTCGCGCAGCCATCCAGATGGCGCCGCATGTAGCGCTGCGCGGCCATCGCGATCGCGACCGCCGCGAGCAGCGCGGTCAGGAGCGCGACGAGCGTCAGGAAATGGCGCGCGCGATCGAGCGTCTGGCGCACCTGCGGCTGGCCTTCCTGCAACGATTCGAGACCGACGCCGCGCAGCTTGCCGCCGTCGACGCGCCCGTGCGCGTAAGCCTCGAAGCGCGCGACGGCCGGTGTGTCGCCGGCCACGAGCAGCCGGTACGTGACGCGGCTGCCGTAACCGGTGAGCCCCGTCGCGGCGAGCTCGTCCGCGCGCATCATCAGCCGCGGCGAGAAATTGACGAACGAGAAACCGCGATCGAGTTCGCGGGAGATCGACGCGGCGACCGTGAACGTGCGCAGCCCGACGCGCACGGTGTCCCCCGCCTTCAGATGCAATGCGTCGAGCAGCGCGGGATCGGCCCACACGGTACCGGGCGCGGGGATCGCGGTCGCCTTGTGCGCGGCGCTCTCGCCGGCCGGCACGATCTCGACCGCGCCGCGCAGCGGATACCCGGGCGATACGGCCTTCACGGCCGCGAGGCGCGCGGGCGCCGCATCGCTCGCCTGCCCGCCGGCGGCCGATGCGATCATGCTCGGGAAGATCGCGGTCGTCGCGGTGCGCAGCCCGAGCGCGCGCGCCTCGCGGTCGAACGACGGATCGACGGGATGGTCGGCGCGCACGACGAAATCAGCGCCGAGCATCTGGCGCGCATCGCGCTCGAGCCCCTGGCGCAGCCGGTCGGCGAGGAAGCCGACGCTCGTCAGCGCGGCGACCGCGAGCACCAGCGCCAGCACGAGCAGCGTCAGTTCGCCGGCGCGCCAGTCGCGCGCAGTCATCCGCGCGGCCTGGCGGATCAGGTCGTGCCAGCCGAAGAGGCCGGCATGGCCGGGCCGCCCGGCCGGCGACGGGTCAGCGTGCTGCCGCTCGACGGGGGACGGCGCCTTCAATCGCGCTTGCCCCCGATCGAGTTGAGCCGCGACACCATGTGGTTCGCCATCCCGCGAAAGCCGCCCGACACGCCGCGCCACAGGCGCGGCAGCGCCCAGGCCGACGCCGCGATGAACGCCGCGAGCAGGACGAGGAACGCGAGCGGAACGAAGAATGCGAGTGCGAGGCCGCCGAACACGAGGCCGTCCTCGGTGGACGACGCGACCCAGTTCGAGATCGGCTCGGGAGACAGGTTGATCAGCGCGCGCGTGCCGGCCTTCGCGACGTGGGCGGCACCGGCGAGCGAACCGCCGGCCAGCCCGGCGACCGCGAGCACGGTCGGGTCGGCATGGCCGAGCGCACCGGCGGCCAGCACCGCGCCGGCCGGAATGCGGATGAAGGTGTGCACCGCGTCCCACAGCGAATCGAACGCGGGAATCTTGTCGGCAAGGAATTCGGTGACGGCGAGCACGGCGGCGGCGCCGATGACCCACGGCGACGTCAGGACCGCGAGCGTGTCCGGCAGATGGAGCCAGCCGACCCGCGCGAGCACGCCGGCGATCAGCACCGTCAGGTAAAGGCGCAGCCCGCTCGCCCACGCGAGCCCCGCGCCGAGCGAAATGGCTTCGATCATGGCCCTCTCCTTGCACTTTTCCGTGCGCTTTGCCGATTGATCGGATCGAGCCGGTACGACCGGCCGCGCGGCGCGTGGCGACCGGCGCCGCTGCCGAGCGCGGCGCGGCGACATTCAGGCCCGAATGCGTTCCATTATAGACAGGCTGGCACGAGGGCCGGCGCAATTCCGCAGTGCGTCACGGCCGGGCACCGGCGCCGGCCGGCGCCCGGCGCGGCGGCGTCAGGCGGCCGACGACAGCTTCAGGCCGACCAGCCCGAGCACGATCAGCGACGCGCTCGCGACGCGGGCGGCGGTGAGCGCCTCGCCCATCATCACGATCCCGAACACGAACGCGCCGACCGCGCCGATGCCCGTCCACACCGCATACGCGGTGCCGAGCGGCAACTGGCGCATCGCGACCGCGAGCAGCCCGAAGCTGGCAAGCGCCGTCACGATCGTAAACACCGAGGGTCCGAGCTTCGTGAAACCCTCGGACGATTTCATGCCGGCCGCCCACGCCACTTCCAGCAAACCGGCAATCAACAACAATACCCACGCCATCTCGACGTACTCCGGATCGGATGGGGCCGTCCCCGTTGAAGCGAATGACCCGGGGTCGTCCCCGGGCGGCGCCGAGTATAACAAGAGGCTTACGGGCATGCCGGATGCACCGGCGCCGGGCGCGAACGGAGATCGGGCCGACGCCTGGCGCGGCCACGCCCGCCCTGCCGCGTCCGGCCTCAGTTCGACACGCGCTTGGCGCCGCCACCGCCGATGCAGCGGTCGTCGCGGTACAACGCCCATTCGTCGCACACGCGGCCGTCCTTGAACACGCACATGCCGACCTGCCCGCTCGGCAGGTTGCGGATCACGTGGCGGCCGCCGAGCTTTTCGCAATTGACCGACGCGGGATTGGCGAGCGCCTGCTGCGGTGCCGAAGGCTGCTGCCCGGGCGGCAGCGGCTGCGCGAACGCGCCGGGCGCGGCAAGCGCCAGCGCACTGATGACGACGAGACGGACGGACATGGCACGCTCCTCGGTTTCGTTCGCGGAACGGTCAGCATAGCGGGGAATCCGTGGCCGGTGTGCACGGCCGGCGCATGCGGCGGCAATGTCGCGCCGATGCAACTTCACCGGCGCGACGGCCTTGCATTCAGATCACGTCACGCGGCATGCCGCGGCCGTCACGCAGCGCCGACGAGCCGGTAGCCGACGCCCGTTTCGGTGACGATGTGCTCGGGCTGCGCGGGATCGCGCTCGAGCTTCTGGCGCAGGTGCGCCATGTAGATCCGCAGATAGTGATGGCTCTCGACGTGCGACGGCCCCCAGACGTCCCGCAACAGTTGACGGTGCGTGAGCACGCGCCCCGCATGCCGCACGAGCGTCGCGAGCAGCCGGTATTCGAGCGGCGTCAGGTGCACGATCTCGCCGTCGCGCCACACCTGGCGCAGCGCGAGATCGACGGTCACGCCGCCGAAGCCCACCTTCGGCGATTCGTTCGCGCCGCCCTGGTTGCGCCGGCGCAGTTGCGCACGGATCCGCGCGCGCAGCTCGGACACGCCGAACGGCTTGGTCAGGTAGTCGTCGGCGCCCGCGTCGAGCGCGGCGACCTTCTCCTCTTCCTGCGTGCGCGCGGACAGCACGATCACCGGCACCTCGGACCAGCCGCGCAGCTCGCGGATCACGTCGAGGCCGTCGGTGTCGGGCAGGCCGAGATCGACGATCACGAGATCGGGCTTGCGGGTCGCCGCGTCGATCAGCCCCTGCTTGCCCGTCTCCGCCTCGAACACGGCGATGTCCTCCTCTTCGAGCGCGGCGCGCACGAAGCGGCGGATCTGTTTCTCGTCCTCGATCAGGACGACGGTCAGGCTCGGTTCACTCATGGTCTGGCAATGGCTCGGAGGGGGACGATGCGCCGGGCACGTCGATTTCGTCGTCGGGTACGGCAGGCACGGCCGGCGGCGTGTCGACCGGCAGCGTGAACCAGAAGCGCGCGCCCGTCACGCGGCCGTCGGGCGCGGTACGGTTGAGCGCGCCGATTTTACCGCCGTGCGCCTCGACGATCGCGCGGCAGATCGCGAGGCCGAGCCCGATGCCCGGCGTCGCCGATTCCTTCTCGCCGCGCGTGAACTTGTCGAAGATCCGCGTTTCCATGCCGGCCGGCAGGCCCGGGCCGTGATCGTCGACGTGCACGCGCACGAACGGCTGGCCGTCGTCGGTCACGCGCTCGGCGCCGATCTCGATCGACGTATCGGGCGGCGTGTACTTCGCCGCATTCTCGAACAGGTTGGTGAACAGCCGCTCCATCAGCACCGCGTCCATCTGCAGGAGCGGCAGGTCGGCCGGCAGCGCCACGCGCGCGGGATGCCGCGCGAGCACCCGCTTGCACGCGGCGAGCGCGGCGCCGACGGTTTCCTCGAGCAGCGACCACTGGCGCTTGAGCTGCAGGCTGCCGGCCTGCAGCCGCGCCATGTCGAGCAGGTTCGTGACGATGCCCGTCATCCGCAGCGCCTCGTCGTGGATCGCGTCGACCAGCTCGCCCTCGCGCTGCGCGAAGCGCTCGGCCGCCGCGGCGTCGCCGTCCTGCGCGGCCGCGCGTCCGTTCGCGAGCATCGACGAAAAACCGACGATCGTCGTGAGCGGCGTGCGCAGGTCGTGCGAGATCGCCGACAGCAGCGAGTTGCGCAGCCGCTCGGACTCCATGTTGACGAGCGCGTCGCGCGCGATCTCGACGTAGTGCACGCGCTCGAGCGCGAGCGCGATCTGCGCGGCGAACGCATCGAGCATCCGCAGCTGCTCGGGCACCTCGAGCTCCCGCGGGTCGCGCGACGCGACCGCGAGCACGCCGCGCGTGCGCATCGGCGCCTTCAGCGGCAGGTACAGCGCGGCGGTCGCGGGCAGCGTGTCGGTGCCGCGGCCGGCCGGCTTCTGCTGGTCGTACACCCACTGGCCGACGTCGCTGTCGAGATCCGCGCCCGTCAGCGTGACGACCGCATCGGGCTCCTCGATCTTCTGCCGCACCTGGTCCGCGCTGTCGGGCAGCAGGAACGCCACGCGCGCGCGGAACACCTCGCCCACGTGGCGGCTGCCGATTTCGACGATCTGCTCGGTCGTCAACGCCGCGCCGAGTTCGCGCGCCATCGCGTAGATCGCGCCGGTGCGGCGCTCGCGACGCTGCGCGATGCTCGCCTGGCGCGTCAGCGTCGACGTCAGGTGGCTGATCACGAGCGACGTCAGCAGCATCCCGAAGAAGGTCAGCAGGTACTGCGTGTCGCTGACCGAAAACGACATGCGCGGCGGCACGAAGAAGAAATCGAACGCGGCGACAGACAGGAACGACTGCAGCACGCCCGGCCCACGCCCGAGCCGCACGGCCGAAAACACGACGCCGAGCAGGTACAGCATCACGAGGTTCGTCAGGTCGAGCCGCTCGGACACGATGCTCGCGACGCCGGTGATCGCCGCGCAGATCGCGGCCGCGTACAGGTAGTGGCGCGGCGGCGAACGCCGCATGCCGAATTGCGCGAACGTGTCGCGCCAGTCGCGCGCGCGCGCGTCGAGCGGCGTCGCGCGCACTTCGTCGCTCGCCGACGCACGGATCAGCATCAGGTCGACATCGCCCGCGCGTTCGGCGAGCTTTTCGCCGAACGGCCGCGCGAAGCGGCGCGCGAGCCCGACCTTCGGCGAGCCGCCCGCGACGAGCTTCGACACGTTGCGCACCTTCGCGTAGCCGATCAGCGCGGCGACCGCGTCGTCGCCGGCGAGCGTGGCCGTCTCCGCACCGAGCTCGGCCGCGAGTTTCAGCGCGTCGAGCGTGCGCTGCCGCCGCGCGTCGGGCAGCCGCTGCAGGCGCGGCGTCTCCACGTAGACGGCGATCCAGTCGGCCTTCAGGCTCGCGGCGAGCCGCGCGGCGGCGCGCACGAGCGTCGGCGCCTCGGGCCCCGGCCCGACGCACACGAGCAGCCGCTCGCGCGCCTGCCAGATGCGCTGGATCGAACGGTCGGCGCGGTATTCGCGCATCTGCGCGTCGACGCGGTCGGCCGTGCGCCGCAACGCCAGTTCGCGCAGCGCGATCAGGTTGCCCTTGCGGAAGAAGTTGCGCACCGCGCGCTCGGCCTGCTGCGCGAGATAGACCTTGCCGTCGCGCATCCGCGCGAGCAGTTCCTCGGCCGGCAGGTCGACCAGCGTGACCTCGTCGGCCGCGTCGAACACGCGATCGGGCACGGTCTCCCACACACGGATGCCGGTGATCGCGCCGACCACGTCGTTCAGGCTTTCGAGATGCTGGACGTTGACCGTGGTGTACACGTCGATGCCCGCGTCGAGCAGTTCGTAGACGTCCTGCCAGCGCTTCAGGTGACGCGCGCCCTGCACGTTCGAATGCGCGAGCTCGTCGACGAGGATCAGTTGCGGCGCACGCGCGAGCGCGCCGTCGAGATCGAATTCGGCGAGCGTGCGGCCGCGATAGTCGATGCGCGCGAGCGGCAGCACGTCGAGGCCGTCGAGCAGCGCGGCGGTTTCGCTGCGGCCGTGGGTCTCGACGATGCCGACGACGACGTCGACACCATCCTGCTTGCGCTGGCGCGCGGCCTGCAGCATCGCGTAGGTCTTGCCGACGCCCGCGGACGCGCCGAAGAAGATCTTGAGCTGGCCGCGCCGCTGCTTTTCTTCGTCGCGCTGCAGCTTGTCGAGGAGTTGGTCGGGATCGGGGCGGTTCATGCGTCGGGAAGGCGAAGCGCGGGATTGCGAACGAGTACCGTCATTGTTGTTCCAAATCGCCGCAAAAGGCAAAGACGGCGCATGCGCCGTCGGAAAGGCGCGTCCGGCGCGGATCGGGCCGCGCCGGACGCCGGTTGTCGCATACGCTCAGTGCGCGGCCTGCGCCGCGTCGAGCGCGAGGTTCAGCTTCAGCACGTTCACGCGCGGCTCGCCGAGCACGCCGAACTGGCGGCCGGCCGTGTTCGCGGCGACGAGCTGCGCGACCGCATCGGCCGTCAGGTTGCGCGCCTTCGCGACCCGCTCGATCTGGTACGCGGCGGCGGCCGGCGTGATCTCCGGATCGAGGCCGCTCGCCGACGCCGTCACGAGGTCGACGGGCACGGGCTTCGACATGTCGGTGCCCGCGTCGCGCAGCGCGGCGATGCGCGCCTTCACCTGGTCGGCGAGCGACGGGTTCAGCGGGCCGAGGTTCGAGCCGCCGGAGCCCGTCGCGTTGTACGGCATCGGCGACGTGGCCGACAGCCGGCCCCAGAAATACTTCGGCGCATCGAACGGCTGGCCGATCAGCGCGGAGCCGACCGCCTTGCCGTCCTTCTCGATCAGGCTGCCGTTCGCCTGCGACGGGAACACGGCCTGGCCGAACACGGTCATCACGGCCGGGTAGGCGAGCCCCGTCACGACGGTCAGTACGACGAAGATGACGACGAGCGGGCGAATCAACGATTTCATGATGGTTCTTCCTTCAGGTACGGCGCATCAGGCCCAGCCGAGCGCGGCGAGCGTCATGTCGATCAGCTTGATGAACGGGAACGGCAGCAGCATGCCGCCGAGGCCGTACACCAGCAGGTTGCGGCGCAGCAGCGACGCGGCGCCGAGCGGCCGGTAGGTGACGCCCTTCAGCGCGAGCGGGATCAGCGCGACGATGATCAGCGCGTTGAAGATCACCGCCGACAGGATCGCCGACGCCGGCGACGTCAGATGCATGATGTCGAGCACGCGCAGCTGCGGGTACGTCGTCACGAACGCGGCCGGGATGATCGCGAAGTATTTCGCGATGTCGTTCGCGATCGAGAAGGTCGTCAGCGAGCCGCGCGTCATCAGCATCTGCTTGCCGATCTCGACGATCTCGATCAGCTTCGTCGGGTTCGAGTCGAGGTCGACCATGTTGCCGGCTTCCTTCGCCGCCTGCGTGCCGGTGTTCATCGCCACCGCCACGTCGGCCTGCGCGAGCGCCGGCGCGTCGTTGGTGCCGTCGCCCGTCATCGCGACGAGGCGCCCCGCCGCCTGGTGCTCGCGGATCGTCGCGAGCTTGGTTTCCGGCGTCGCTTCCGCGAGGAAATCGTCGACGCCCGCTTCCGCCGCGATCGCCGCGGCGGTGAGCCGGTTGTCGCCCGTCACCATCACGGTCTTGATGCCCATCTTGCGCAGTTCCGCGAAGCGCTCCTTGATGCCGCCCTTCACGATGTCCTTCAGCTCGATCACACCGAGCACGCGCGCCGCGCCGTCATGCAGGTCGGCCACGACGAGCGGCGTGCTGCCGCGGCGCGCGACGTCGTCGACCGCGCGGCGCACTTCGTCCGGAAAGCGGCTGCCGTGCGTCTCGACGTAGCGGCGGATCGCATCGGCCGCACCCTTGCGGATTTCACGGCCGGGCAGATCGACGCCGCTCATCCGCGTCTGCGCGGAGAAGCCGAGGAACGTCGCATGCAGTTGCGCCATGTCGCGCTGGCGGATGTTGAAGCGTTCCTTCGCGAGCACGACGATGCTGCGGCCCTCCGGCGTTTCGTCGGCGAGCGACGACAGCTGCGCGGCGTCGGCCAGCGCTTCCTCGGTCACGCCTGGCGCGGGCACGAACATCGACGCCTGGCGGTTGCCGAGCGTGATCGTGCCGGTCTTGTCGAGCAGCAGCACGTCGACGTCGCCGGCCGCTTCCACCGCGCGGCCCGACGTCGCGATCACGTTCGCCTGCATCATCCGGCTCATCCCGGCCACGCCGATCGCGGACAGCAGCCCGCCGATCGTCGTCGGGATCAGGCACACGAGCAGCGCGACGAGCACGGTGATCGTCACCACGTGCCCGGCCTTCATCGCGTCGACCGCGAACATCGAGAACGGCAGCAGCGTCGCGGTCGCGAGCAGCATCACGATCGTCAGCGCGACGAGCAGGATCGTCAGCGCGACCTCGTTCGGCGTCTTCTTGCGCTTCGCGCCTTCGACCATCGCGATCATCCGGTCGAGGAACGCTTCGCCCGGGTTCGCCGTGACCTTCACGACGATCCAGTCGGACAGCACGCGCGTGCCGCCCGTCACCGACGAGAAGTCGCCGCCGGATTCGCGGATCACCGGCGCGGATTCGCCGGTGATCGCCGATTCGTCGACCGATGCGACGCCCTCGACGACTTCGCCGTCGGCCGGGATCACGTCGCCGGCCTCCACCAGCACGACGTCGCCCTTGCGCAGGTCGGACGCGGTCATGATCCGGATCGGCGACTTCGGATGCGGCTCGTTGAGCTTCTTCGCCATCACGTCCTTCTTCGCGCTGCGCAGCGATGCGGCCTGCGCCTTCGAGCGCCCTTCGGCGAGCGCTTCGGCGAAGTTCGCGAACAGCACCGTGAACCACAGCCACAGCGCGATCGCGAGGATGAAGCCCGCCGGCGCCTCGGCCTGGCCGACGAGCGCCGCGATCCACAGGATCGTGGTCAGGATGCTGCCGACGTACACGCAGAACATCACCGGGTTGCGGAACTGCGTGCGCGGCGTGAGTTTCTTGAACGAATCCACGATCGCCGGACGCAGCAGCGCCGGATCGAACATGGACCGTGTTGCGGAATGTTGAGTCATTGCGATCTCTTCAATCTCTTCAGTCTTTGCAAGGTGTCGCCATGCGGGCGCGCATCACGCGCCCAGCCACATCATCAGATGCTCGACGCCCGGGCCGAGCGCGAGCGCCGGCACGTAGGTCAGCGCGCCCACCAGCATCACGGTGCCGAGCAGCAGCACGACGAACAGCGGGCCGTGCGTCGGCAGCGTGCCGCTCGTCGCCGCGATGCGCTTCTTCGCGGCGAGCGAGCCGGCGATCGCCAGCACCGGCACGATCGTGCCGAAGCGGCCGAACCACATCGCGATCGCGGTCATCCAGTTGTAGAACGGCGTGCCGACCGTCAGGCCCGCAAACGCGCTGCCGTTGTTGTTCGCGGCCGAGCTGAACGCGTACAGGATTTCCGAGAAGCCGTGCGGGCCCGGATTCGCGATGCCGGCCTTGCCCGCATCGGCGAGCACCGCGATCGACGTGCCGAGCAGCACGAGCAGCGGCGTGAGCAGCACGACGATCGACACCATCTTCATCTCGTACGACTCGATCTTCTTGCCGACGTATTCCGGCGTGCGGCCGATCATCAGGCCCGCGACGAACACTGCGAGCAGCGCGAACACGAGCATCCCGTAGAGGCCGGAACCGACGCCGCCGTAGATCACCTCGCCGAGCTGCATCAGCAGCATCGGCACGAGACCGCCGAGCGGCGTCAGCGAATCGTGCATCGTGTCGACCGCGCCGCACGACGCGGCCGTCGTCGCGACCGTGAAGATGCCGGTCTGCGCGATGCCGAAGCGCGTTTCCTTGCCTTCCATGTTGCCGCCCGGCTGCAGCACGCTCGTCGACTGGTCGACGTGCAGCGCGGCGAGCGTCGGGTTGCCGGCCTGCTCGGCGCTCACCTCGACGCCGATCGCGATCACGAACGCGACCGTCATCGCCGCGAGCACCGCGATGCCCTGCCGGCGGTCGCCGATCATCCGGCCGAACACGAGGGCCAGCGCGGCCGGGATGATCAGGATCGAGAAGATCTGCAGGAAGTTCGCGAACGGCGTCGGGTTCTCGTACGGGTGCGACGAGTTCGCGTTGAAGAAGCCGCCGCCGTTGGTGCCGAGCATCTTGATCGCTTCCTGCGACGCGACCGGGCCCATCGCGAGCGTCTGCTTCACGAGCGGCGTGGGCACCGTCACCGGGTTGCCCTTGTCGTCCTTGACCGGGTTGCCCTGTGCGTCGAGCTTCGGCGCCGCGTAGGTGCTCGCCTGCAGCACCGGCACGTCCTGGTACGCCTTCATGTTCTGGATCACGCCCTGGCTCATCAGCAGCGCGGCGACGAGCGCGGCCATCGGCACGAGCACGTAAAGCGTCACGCGCGTGAGGTCGACCCAGAAGTTGCCGATCGTCTGCGCGGTATGACGCGCGAAGCCGCGGATCAGCGCGATCACGACGACGATACCCGTTGCCGCCGACAGGAAGTTCTGCACGGTCAGGCCGAGCATCTGCGTCAGGTAGCTGACGGTCTGCTCGGGCGTGTAGTCCTGCCAGTTGGTGTTGGTGACGAAGCTGACGGCCGTGTTGAACGCACCGTCGGCCGTCATCGCGCCGAATTGCTGCGGATTGCCGGGCAGGAACCCCTGCAGGCGCAACAGGCCGTACAGGAACAGCGCGCCGAGCGCGTTGAACGCGATCGTGGCGATCGCATACTGCTTCCAGTTCATTTCGGTGCCGGCGTCGACGCCGGCGATGCGGTACAGCGCGCGCTCGAGCGGCCCGAACACGCGCACGACACGCGAACTGCCGTCCATCACGCCCGTGAGGTAGCGCGCGACCGGCACGGCCGCCGCGAGCAGCACGACGATGAACAGCAGTATCTGCAACAGGTTGTTCGCGTTCATTCGATGTCCTCCGCGCGCAGCAGCGCAAAGACGAGATACGCGAACAGCAGGGCCGTCGAGGCACCCGCGAGCCAAAGCATCCAGGTCATGCGCGCCCCCCGCGACCGTATTGCACGAGCTTCTCGCAACCGGCAAGCAAACCGAGGATCAGCGCGGTGAACAACACCAGTGCGCCGATGAAAACCCCATCCATTTTTGTGTTCTCCGTCGTCGAAATCGGACGACTAGAACCTTATGGGATCGCGCGTAAAGGTCGGGTCAAAGCTGATCGGGCCGGTATAAAAAACCCGTAAACGCGTGCGGCGGGAAACGGCGGGCGGGACGAAGACGGAGCGGGCGGCGGCCAGCGCCGCCCGTCGCGGTGCGTGCCGGCGTGGCGCCGGCACGAAGGGATGGGTCAGGGAACGAGGATCGTCGAGCCGGTCGTCTTGCGCGACTCGAGGTCGGCATGCGCGCGGCCGACTTCCGCGAGCGGATAGCGCTGGTTGATGCTCGTCTTCACCTTGCCCGACAGGATCACGTCGAACAGCTCGGCGGTCGCGGATTCGAGATCCGCACGCTTCGCGATGTACGAGAACAGCGTCGGCCGCGTGAAGAACAGCGAACCGCGCGACGAGAACTCCTTCGAGTCGATCGCCGGCAGCGGGCCCGATGCATTGCCGAAGCTGACGAAAAACCCGAGCGGCGCGAGGCAGTCGAGCGAGCCGATGTAGGTGTCCTTGCCGATCGAGTCGTAGACGACCGGCACACCCGCGCCGTTCGTGATCTCCTTCACGCGCTGCGTGAAGTTCTCGCGCGTATAGACGATCGGATGATCGCAGCCGTGCGCCTTCGCGAGTGCGGCCTTCTCGTCGGAGCCGACCGTCCCGATCACGGTCGCGCCGAGCGCCTTCGCCCACTGGCACACGAGCAGGCCGACACCGCCGGCCGCCGCGTGAATCAGGATCGTGTCACCGGCCTTGACCGGATACGTGCGGCGCAGCAGGTAGTGCGCGGTCAGCCCCTGCAGCATCACCGACGCCGCGTCGTCGTAGCTGATCCCGTCGGGCAGTTTCACGAGCCGGTCGGCCGGCATCACGCGCTCCTGCGCATACGCGCCCGGCGGCTGCCTGACGTAAGCGACGCGATCGCCCGCCTTGAGCGCGGTCACGCCCTCGCCGACGGCCGTCACCTCGCCCGCCGCCTCCATCCCGAGGCCGCCGGGCAGCGGCTGCGGATAGAGGCCGGTGCGGAAATAGACGTCGATGTAGTTGAGCCCGACCGCATGCTGCCGGATACGGACTTCGCCCGCCTTCGGCTCGCCGACCTCGACATCGACCCACTTCATCACGTCCGGGCCGCCCGGCTGGTCGTATCGGATTGCTTTCGGCATCGTTTCGCTCCTCGTTTCTGAATCGGTCAGGGGATATTCGGGTCGCCGACGCGCTCCGGTGCCGATCGGTACGGGACCGGCGGCGGTGCGCGTCGCGACGCCCGATTCTCGCGCGTCACGGCCGGGCGTGCATGGCCCTGCCGTCAGCAAGGGCAATCTGGCCGGCAGCCGACTAGCAAACGTCCTGCATGTTGCGCGCCAGATCGTCGAGCAGCATCCGCGCGGTCGCCACGTTCGTCGCGACCGGCACGTCGTGCACGTCGCACGCGCGCACCAGCGCGGTGATGTCCGGATCGTGCGGCTGCGCGGTCATCGGGTCGCGCAGGAACACGACGATGTCGACGCGGCCCTCGGCCAGCTCCGCCCCGATCTGCAGGTCGCCGCCGAGCGGCCCCGACAGCTTGCGCTCGACCTCGAGCCCGTGCGCGGCGGCGATGCGGCCGCCCGTCGTGCCCGTTCCGACCAGCCTGCATTGCGCGAGCGTCTCGCGGTACTGGCCCGCGAGCGCGACGATCTCGTCCTTCTTCGCGTCGTGCGCGATCAATGCGATGCGGGGTTTGCTCATCTCCGTTTCCTTCGTGGGTCGATTGTTGTCGTATGCGTGAATGGCGGTGCGCGCGTCAGAACGTGCCCGGATACGCGCCGCCGTCGAGCAGCCAGTTCTGCCCGGTGATGTAGCCGGCGTGGACGCTGCAGAGGAACGCGCACGCCGCGCCGAATTCGGCACGCGTGCCGAGGCGCCCGGCCGGGATTTCCTTCGCGCGCCGCGCGCGCATCTCGTCGACCGTCACGCCCTGAGCCTTCGCCGACGCCGCGAGCGTCGTCGCGATCCGGTCGGTGTCGAACAGCCCGGGCAGCAGGTTATTGATCGTCACGCCCTGCCCCGCGACCTTGCGCGACAGCCCCGCGACGAAGCCGGTCAGCCCCGAGCGCGCGCCGTTCGACAGCGCGAGCACGTCGATCGGCGCCTTCACGGCCGAACTCGTGATGTTGACGATCCGGCCGAAACCGCGCCCGATCATCCCGTCGACGGTCGCGCGAATCAGCTCGATCGGCGTCAGCATGTTCGACTCGAGCGCGCGGATCCAGTCGTCGTGCGAGAAATCGCGGAAGTCGCCGGGCGGCGGCCCGCCGGCATTCGTCACGAGAATGTCCGGCTGCGGGCAGGCGGCGAGCGCGGCCGCGCGGCCGTCGGGCGTCGTGATGTCGCAGGCGACGGCGGCGATCGACACGTTCGACTGGGCGCGGATCTCCTCCGCGGTTTCCTCCAGCGTGTCGCGCGTGCGCGCGACGATCACGAGATTCACGCCCTCGGCGGCCAGCGCTTCCGCGCAGCCGCGTCCGAGCCCCTTGCTCGCCGCGCACACGAGCGCGGTCTTTCCTGCGATGCCGAGATCCATCGTCGATTCCCTTATGGCGACGCGCGCCGGCGCGGCCCGGCCGCATCGCCGGACGGGCGAACGGGCGCGAACGGCCGGACACGGCGCGCGGATTGTCGTGAGACGTCGATAATATCCGGATCACGCGGCGCGCCTTGGTAAAATTGCGGCCATAAGCGGCGGCCGGCGTGGCGCCATCGCCGCCCCCGATCCCCTTTTGCCGCCAAGGCACCCCGTCATGAAACAGGACAGCCGTTTCCCGAATCTCTTCATCACCGATCACCCGCTGATCCAGCACAAGCTGACCCACATGCGCGACAAGGACACGTCGACGCGCACGTTCCGCGAACTGCTGCGCGAGATCACGCTGCTGATGGGCTACGAGATCACCCGTAACCTCCCGATCACGACCAAGCGGGTCGAAACCCCGCTCGTGGCGGTCGACGCGCCGGTGATCGCGGGCAAGAAGCTCGCGATCGTGCCCGTGCTGCGCGCCGGCATCGGGATGTCGGACGGCCTGCTCGACCTGGTGCCGTCCGCGCGCGTCGGCCACATCGGCGTCTACCGCGCCGAGGATCACCGCCCGGTCGAATACCTGGTGCGCCTGCCCGATCTCGAGGATCGCATCTTCATCCTGTGCGACCCGATGGTCGCGACCGGCTATTCGGCCGTGCACGCGGTCGACGTGCTCAAGCGCCGCAACGTGCCGGCCGCGAACATCATGTTCGTCGCGCTGGTCGCCGCGCCCGAGGGCGTGCAGGTGTTCCAGGACGCGCACCCGGACGTGAAGCTGTTCGTCGCGTCGCTCGACTCGCACCTGAACGAGCACGCGTACATCGTGCCGGGCCTGGGCGACGCGGGCGACCGCCTGTTCGGCACCAAGAACTGACGCACGTCGCCGCCGGGCCGCGCGGCCCGGCAAACCGAACGGCCCGCCCGGCCGTTCGGCCATGCACGGCGGCCCCGAAGCGACGGTCGCCGCGTGATAAAATCACGTTCCACTCGACACGCGCGGCCCCGCGGCATCACGCCCGCCCAGACGGCCGCCGATTCAACGACACATTGGCACAATCGCCCGCGCAGCGCGCCCGGGCACGGAGAAAGGTATGGCTGGTCATTCGAAATGGGCCAACATCAAGCATAAGAAGGCAGCGGCCGACGCGAAGCGCGGCAAGATCTGGACCCGCCTGATCAAGGAAATCCAGGTCGCGGCCCGCCTCGGCGGCGGCGACGCCAGCTCGAACCCGCGTCTGCGTCTCGCGGTCGACAAGGCAGCCGACGCGAACATGCCGAAGGACAACGTCAAGCGCGCGATCGACCGCGGCGTCGGCGGCGCGGACGGCGCGAACTACGAAGAAATCCGTTACGAAGGCTACGGCATCAGCGGCGCGGCGATCATCGTCGACACGCTGACCGACAACCGCACCCGCACGGTCGCGGAAGTCCGTCATGCATTCTCGAAGTTCGGCGGCAACATGGGCACCGACGGTTCGGTCGCGTTCATGTTCGATCACGTCGGCCAGTTCCTGTTCGCGCCCGGCACGTCGGAAGACGCGCTGATGGAAGCGGCGCTCGAAGCCGGCGCGGACGACGTCAGCACGAACGACGACGGCTCGATCGAAGTGCTGTGCGACTGGCAGGCCTTCTCGGCGGTGAAGGACGCGCTCGAAGCCGCGGGCTTCAAGGCCGAACTCGCCGAAGTGACGATGAAGCCGCAGAACGAAGTCGAATTCACCGGCGACGATGCGGCGAAGATGCAGAAGCTCCTGGACGCGCTCGAGAACCTCGACGACGTGCAGGAGGTGTATACGAACGCCGTCATCGTCGAGGAATGAGATGCCGGCCGCCGTGCGCATCGTCGCGACGGCGGCCCGACCGATTTCGCGGCCGGCGCGCCTGAGCGTGCCGGCCGCCCTGTTTTCTAGTCTGCGGGGAATCCCATGAAACTACTCGTCGTCGGTTCCGGCGGCCGCGAACATGCGCTGGCGTGGAAGCTCGCGCAGTCGCCGCGTGTCCAGATGGTCTACGTCGCGCCCGGCAATGGCGGCACGGCGCAGGACGAGCGTCTGAAGAACGTCGACATCACGTCGCTCGACGCACTCGCCGATTTCGCGGAAAGCGAAGGCGTCGCCTTCACGCTCGTCGGCCCGGAAGCACCGCTCGCGGCCGGCATCGTCAACCTGTTCCGCGCCCGCGGCCTGAAGGTGTTCGGCCCGACCCGCGAAGCCGCGCAGCTCGAAAGCTCGAAGGATTTCGCGAAGGCGTTCATGAAGCGCCACGGCATTCCGACCGCCGACTACGAAACCTTCTCCGACGCCGCCGCCGCGCACGCGTACATCGACGCGAAGGGTGCGCCGATCGTCGTGAAGGCCGACGGACTCGCGGCCGGCAAGGGTGTCGTCGTCGCGATGTCGCTGGAAGAAGCGCATGCCGCGGTCGACATGATGCTGTCGGGCAACAAGCTCGGCGACGCCGGCGCGCGCGTCGTGATCGAGGAATTCCTCGACGGCGAGGAAGCGAGCTTCATCGTGATGGTCGACGGCAAGCACGCGCTGGCGCTGGCTTCCAGCCAGGACCACAAGCGCCTGCTCGACGAGGACCGCGGCCCGAACACGGGCGGCATGGGCGCCTACTCGCCCGCGCCGATCGTCACGCCGCAGATGCACGCACGCGTGATGCGCGAAATCATCATGCCGACGGTGCGCGGGATGGAGAAGGACGGCATCCGCTTCACGGGCTTCCTGTATGCGGGTCTGATGATCGACAAGGAAGGCAATCCGCGCACGCTCGAGTTCAACTGCCGGATGGGCGACCCGGAGACGCAGCCGATCATGGCGCGCCTGAAGAGCGATTTCTCGAAGGTCGTCGAACAGGCGATCGCGGGCACGCTCGACACGGTCGAGCTCGACTGGGACCGCCGCACCGCGCTCGGCGTCGTGCTGGCCGCGCACGGCTATCCGGACGCGCCGCGCAAGGGCGACCGCATCAACGGGATCCCGGCCGAGACCGAACAGTCCGTGACGTTCCATGCGGGCACGACGCTCGCCGAAGGCGACAAGCTCGTCACGTCGGGCGGCCGCGTGCTGTGCGTGGTCGGTCTCGCCGATTCGGTGCGCGAAGCGCAGCAGCATGCGTACGACACGATCAACCAGATCAATTTCGAAGGCATGCAGTACCGCCGCGACATCGGCTTTCGCGCGCTGAACCGCAAGAGCGCGTGACGCCCTGACCGCCGCCTTGCCGTCGCA
Source organism: Burkholderia sp. RF4-BP95 (assembly GCF_001521985.1). Taxonomy (NCBI): domain Bacteria; kingdom Pseudomonadati; phylum Pseudomonadota; class Betaproteobacteria; order Burkholderiales; family Burkholderiaceae; genus Burkholderia; species Burkholderia sp. RF4-BP95. The sequence goes on from NZ_LOSX01000016.1 coordinate 81,217, forward strand.
AGCGGCGGCCTCCTCTGCCGGGGTTCGATAGAATGCCCGGCAGATGCCTTTTTTACGGCCCCCGCTTCGCGCGGAGGCACCCAGTTCAGACATGACCGATTCGACCTACGACGTGGCGCGCGTGCGCACGTACCTCCAGGGCCTGCAGACACGCATCGCCGACGCGCTCGGCGCGTTCGACGGCACGCCGCTCGCGACCGATGCGTGGCAGCGCGGGCCGGAAGAGCGCCTGCGCGGCGGCGGCTGCACGCGGATTCTCGAAGGCGGCCGGGTGTTCGAGCGCGCGGGGATCGGTTTTTCCGACGTCGCGGGCGACGCGCTGCCGCCGTCGGCGAGCGCCGCGCGCCCGCAGCTGGCCGGCCGCGGCTTCGAGGCGCTCGGCGTGTCGCTCGTGCTGCACCCGCGCAACCCGTACTGCCCGACGGTGCACATGAACGTGCGGATGCTGATCGCGACGAAGCCCGGCGAGGCGCCGATCTTCTGGTTCGGCGGCGGGATGGATCTGACACCGGTTTATCCGTTCGAGGACGACGCGCGCCATTTCCACCAGACCTGCAAGGACGCGCTCGACCCGTTCGGCGCCGAGCTCTATCCGCGCTTCAAGACGTGGTGCGACGAGTATTTCTTCCTGAAGCACCGCAACGAGACGCGCGGCATCGGCGGGATCTTCTTCGACGACTTCGCCGAACCCGGATTCGAACGCTCGTTCGAGATGATGCAGAGCGTCGGCGACGCGTTCCTGAATGCGTATTTGCCGATCGTCGAACGCCGCGTCGCGCTGCCGTACGGCGAGCGTGAACGCGACTTCCAGGCTTACCGGCGCGGCCGCTACGTGGAATTCAACCTCGTATTCGACCGCGGCACGCTGTTTGGCCTGCAAAGCGGCGGCCGGACCGAATCGATCCTGATGTCGATGCCGCCGGTCGCGAACTGGCGCTACAACTGGCAACCCGAGCCGGGCTCGCCCGAAGCGCGCCTGAGCGAGTTCCTCGTGCCGCGCGACTGGGTCTGAGCCCGCCGCGCCCCGCCGCCCCAAGAACAGGACACGTTTTTCTGAACACCACCGCCCGCCCCGCCCCGCAGCCGCGAACGCCGTCACGTCGCATCGGCCTGCTGGGCGGCACGTTCGATCCGATCCACGACGGCCACCTCGCGCTCGCGCGCCGGTTCGCCGACGTGCTCGGGCTGACCGACCTCGTGCTGCTGCCCGCCGGGCAGCCTTACCAGAAGCGCGACGTGTCGGCCGCCGAGCATCGGCTCGCGATGACGCGCGCCGCTGCCGGCTCGCTGTCCCTGCCCGGCGTGACGATCACCGTCGCGACCGACGAGATCGAGCATGCGGGGCCGACCTACACGGTCGAGACGCTCGCGCGCTGGCGCGAGCGGATCGGCCCCGACGCTTCGCTGTCGCTGCTGATCGGCGCCGACCAGCTGGTGCGGCTCGACACGTGGCGCGACTGGCGCAAGCTGTTCGACTATGCGCACGTGTGCGCGTCGACGCGCCCGGGCTTCGACCTCGGCACGGCGCCGCCGGCCGTCGCGCGGGAAATCGCGCGGCGGCAGGCCGGCGCCGACGTGCTGAAAGCGACACCGGCCGGCCATCTGCTGATCGACACGACGCTGGCGTTCGATATCGCCGCAACCGACATCCGTGCGCACCTGCGCGAATGCATCGCGCGTCACGCGCAAATGCCCGATGCGTCGGCCGAGCATGTGCCGGCCGCCGTCTGGGCCTATATTCTTCAACATCGTCTCTACCATTCCTGATTCCATGGATATCCGCAAACTGCAGCGCGTGATCGTCGACGCTCTCGAAGACATCAAGGCGCAAGACATCAAGGTGTTCAACACCAGCCACCTGACCGAACTGTTCGACCGCGTGATCGTCGCGTCGGGCACGTCGAACCGCCAGACCAAGGCGCTCGCGTCGAGCGTGCGCGACAAGGTCAAGGAAGCCGGCGGCGACATCGTCAGCTCCGAGGGCGAAGACACGGGCGAATGGGTGCTGGTCGACTGCGGCGACGCCGTCGTGCACATCCTGCAACCGGCGCTGCGCCAGTACTACAACCTCGAGGAAATCTGGGGCGACAAGCCCGTGCGGATGAAGCTCGGCGGCGGCAAGGGCCCGAACGGCGTCGCGACGGCCGGCGAAGACGAGGACGACGAGGAAGAAGCGCCCGCACGCCCGGCGCGCAAGACGGCGGCCCGCCGCCGCTGACCCGCAGCGAGTCGTCCCGATGAAGCTTTTCATCCTCGCGGTCGGCCACAAGATGCCCGGCTGGATCGCGTCCGGCTTCGACGAATACACGAAGCGCATGCCGCCCGAGCTGCGCATCGAACTGCGCGAGATCAAGCCCGAACTGCGTTCGGGCGGCCGCAGCGCGGAAAGCGTGATGGCGGCCGAGCGGCAAAAAATCGAGGCCGCGTTGCCGAAGGGCGCGCGCATCGTCGCGCTCGACGAGCGCGGCCGCGACTGGACCACCATGCAGCTCGCGCAGGCGCTGCCCGGCTGGCAGCAGGACGGCCGTGACGTCGCGTTCGTGATCGGCGGCGCCGACGGGCTCGATCCGGAACTCAAGGCGCGCGCCGACCTGCTGCTGCGCATTTCGAGCATGACGCTGCCGCACGGGATGGTGCGCGTGCTGCTCGCCGAACAGCTTTACCGGGCGTGGAGCATCACGCAGAATCACCCCTACCACCGCGCATGACGCGTCGTCCTCGGGACGCGCGGCGCGCGCGCTCAACGAGATAACGACACCATGCCGTCCAGCACGCCCCCCGCCCTTTTTCCGACCCTTTACCTTGCTTCGCAAAGCCCGCGCCGCCAGGAGCTGCTGCTGCAGATCGGCGTGCGCTTCGAATTGCTGCTACCGCGCCCCGACGAGGACGCCGAGGCGCTCGAAGCCGAACTGCCCGGCGAAGCCGCCGATGCGTACGTCCGGCGCGTGACCGTCGCGAAGGCCGAGGCCGCGCGTGCGCGCCTCGTCGCGAGCGGCAAGGCACCCGCGCCGGTGCTGGTTGCGGACACCACCGTGACGATCGACGGCGCGATCCTCGGCAAGCCGGCCGATGCCGCCGACGCGCTCGCGATGCTGACCCGCCTCGCGGGCCGCGAACACGACGTGCTGACCGCGGTCGCGGTGATCGGCGCCGACGGCGAACTGCTGCCGCCCGCGCTGTCGCGCTCGTCGGTGCGCTTCGCGGCCGCGCCGCGCGAGGCGTTCGAACGTTACGTCGACACCCGCGAACCGTTCGGCAAGGCCGGCGCCTACGCGATCCAGGGGCGCGCGGCCGAATTCATCGAGCGAATCGAAGGCTCCCATTCGGGTATCATGGGTCTGCCCCTCTTTGAGACCGCGGCACTGCTGCGCGCCGCGCGCGTCGACTTCTGAATCCCACCATGAACGAAGAAATCCTGATCAACCTCACGCCGCAGGAAACGCGGGTCGCACTCGTCCAGCAAGGCGCGGTGCAGGAGCTTCACGTCGAGCGCACGCTGTCGCGCGGGCGGGTCGGCAACATCTACCTCGGCAAGGTCGTGCGCGTGCTGCCCGGCATGCAGTCGGCATTCATCGACATCGGCCTCGAGCGCGCGGCGTTTCTGCACGTCGCGGACATCTGGCATCCGCGCCTCGCGGGCGAGCCGCAGTCGGGCACGCCGCACCAGCCGATCGAGAAGACCGTCTTCGAAGGCCAGACGCTGATGGTCCAGGTGATCAAGGATCCGATCGGCACGAAGGGCGCGCGACTGTCGACGCAGGTCAGCATCGCGGGCCGCACGCTCGTGTACCTGCCGCAGGAGCCGCACATCGGCATCTCGCAGAAGATCGAGAGCGAGGCCGAGCGCGAGGCCGTGCGCGCACGGCTGACCGCCGTGATCCCGCCGGACGAGAAAGGCGGCTACATCGTGCGCACGATCGCCGAGGACGCGACTTCCGACGAACTGGCGGGCGACGTCACGTATCTGCGCAAGACCTGGGCGACGATCGTCGCGCAAGCGCAGCGGCTGCCGGCGACGAGCCTGCTGTACCAGGATCTCGATCTCGCGCAGCGCGTGTTGCGCGATTTCGCGAACGACGACACGACGCGCATTCAGGTCGATTCGCGCGAGACCTACCAGCGCCTCGCGGACTTCGCGGGCGAGTTCACGCCGGCGGTGAGCCCGAAGCTGCATCACTACACCGGCGAGCGGCCGCTGTTCGACCTGTACAACATCGAGACGGAGATCCAGCGCGCGCTGTCGCGCCGCGTCGACCTGAAGTCGGGCGGCTACCTGATGATCGACCAGACCGAGGCGATGACGACGATCGACGTGAACACCGGCGGCTACGTCGGTGCGCGCAACTTCGACGACACGATCTTCAAGACCAACCTCGAGGCGGCGCACACGATCGCGCGGCAGCTGCGTCTGCGCAACCTCGGCGGGATCATCATCATCGATTTCATCGACATGGAGAACGCCGAGCATCGCGACGCGGTGCTGTCCGAGCTGAAGAAGGCGCTGTCGCGCGATCGCACGCGCGTGACGGTCAACGGCTTCTCGCAGCTCGGGCTCGTCGAGATGACGCGCAAGCGCACGCGCGAATCGCTCGCGCACGTGCTGTGCGAGCCGTGCCCGACCTGCCAGGGCAAGGGCCAGGTGAAGACGTCGCGCACCGTCTGCTACGACATCCTGCGCGAGATCCTGCGCGAGTCGCGCCAGTTCAATCCGCGCGAATTCCGCGTGATCGCCGCGCAGCAGGTGATCGACCTGTTCCTCGACGAGGAGTCGCAGCATCTCGCGATGCTGATCGACTTCATCGGCAAGCCGGTATCGCTGCAGGTCGAGTCGAACCTGAGCCAGGAGCAGTACGATATCGTGCTGATGTGACGTTCCGCCCATTCGCCGCCGGCCTCGCCGCGCGGCGAACCGTGCGGCGAGCTCAGCCCTGATCGGCAGGGTTATAGCTCCAGATCACGAGCCCCCAGTTTGTCGATTTGATGTCGGGAAACCTCTCCCCCGCGTTGAAATAGCGCCGCCCCTGTTCGCTGCCCAGTGCGGGACTGACCCACCATCCGCTCTGCGGCACGACGTCACCGGGCCTCGCCTTCAGCTTCGCCGAGGCATTTGGCCGGGCAGGTTCGCTCGAACCCGATGTAACAGGACACCATTCCACGGCGAGCTGGTTTTCCGTACTACCTGCGGCAACCACCCGGCGAGCCTCGGGCGTATCGTCGAACCGCGTCCGAAAAGTCGTCTCGCCCTGTTGTACGTCACCAAAGGTGCCTCCCATAAAGCGCACGCCCGACAGATCCGCCCCTCTGAAATCGACCCCGCTCATATCGCAATTCTCAAACACGGCGTCAGTCAGTCGCGCGGCGTCAAACCGAGATGCAGTGAGTCTGCACTCGACGAAACGAGTTGCCACGAAATCGCATCGCGTTGTCGTATTCCAGCGCCACTCGTTTCGCTCAGCCAGCACCCCGGAAAAATTGCATTCCACGAGCTCCGACGAATTCAGACTTCCCTCTGCCATCGTCACACCGGAAAGATCGCTATTGCTCAACTTGGCATGCTCGATGAACGATTGCCGGAATCGCGCATGGCGAAAGTCGGCACCCGCGCCGTAGACCGGGAGCATTTGCGCCAGGTGAAATCCGCACCTTTTGAAGGAGACGCCGTCCAGAATCGCGTATTGAAACCCGACTTCATCAAATTGCGCTCCATCGAACGTAGCAAAGGCGAGATGGCTGTAGCTCAAGTCGAGATTCGCGAGCTTGGTATCCGGGAGCGATGCTCCTCGAAGATCGATCGTCGGCGATCCATCCAGTACATGGGGCAGCGAATCGCACAGCGGCACCCATTCATCCTCCGGCAACGCGCCCTTGATCGCATCGAGTAGGTCCTTGTACTTCCCGACGTTCCATCGATCGCGCAATTCCCGCACTTCGGCGGCGTTCATCTGCATCCAATTTCTCCGGACAATTTTGTGATTACCTTGGCAATTTACGCGCCATCAATTTTCCGCTTCGGCTCGTCACCACTTCGTAGACTGCCTCCACCTGCTCCGGCTTAATCCTTCCTGGCACTGCAATTTCCACCTCGCCGTGTACAGCGTGCCAAAGCTGCCGTCGGGCTTTCGAACGCGGCCTTCAAGTGCAGCAAGGCGGTCGCGTCAATGCCCGCCACGTACAGTTACCTCAAGAAGACGGACCGACGGCCATGCGATACACTGCGCGACCGATCTCCACGTAACGCGTTATATATCCAACACCATGAGCCAACGCCACAACCGCCGCCAGCGCAAGAAACTCCACATCGCCGAGTTCCAGGAACTCGCGTTCAACGCGACCGCGCATTACCGCAACCAGCTGTCCGACCTCGAGCGCGGCCAGCTCATCGATGCGTTCATCGATTTCGTCGAAGCGAACGGGCTGCTGACCGTCGCATCCGCCGACGAAGGGATCGGCGCGTACGTGATCTCCGGCGCGCCGCGCGGCACGACGACCGATGCCGACCGCGAGAACGTCCGAGCATGGCTGGCCGCACGTCCGGAGCTGACCGACGTCAAGGTCAGCGAATTCACCGACGCGTGGTATCCGGACGCCTGACGTTCCGGTTGCTCCGCGCCTCGCACGGCGCCCCGGTGACGACGACGCTCGGCTCGCTGGTCAAGTAACGCCACGTCGGAAGCCCATGCGGCGCCCGTCCCGTCGTCGACGGTCGGGCGCCGCGCTCGTTGTGCCCCCAACGCCGCCCTTGCGGCGATCGCCCCCCGCCATTTCCCGGTCCTCCCGCGCCCGATTCTTCGCATAAATCGGTCCTGAAAGGAAGACACGTTAAACTCTCACCTCGCGTGGTGCGCCGCCCGCACCCGCCATCCATCGCCAGCCGCGAGCCCCCGGGCCCGCCCCCGACCCATGGAGTGAGTGTCAATGAGCGGCGGACTCCCGTTTCCCGCATCCCGCATGTCGTTCCCGTCCTCGACGGTTTTCCTCGTTCTCGCGGCCGCCGCGCTGCTGTCCGGCTGCGGGCTGCTGCCGACCCAGAATCCGCCCGCGCCGATCAGCGAGGCGCTCGTCGAGCCCGTCGAGGAGACCGCCGGCGAACCGCTGACGATGCCGCCCGTGCCGCCGCTCGTCCAGCCGGAGGAACCGGAAGCGCCGAAGAAGCCGCACCGTGAAGTGACGAAGCCGAAGCCGGTGCAGCGCCCCGAATCGCCGACGCCGCCTCCGCCGCCCCCGCCGCCGCTCGTCGCGACACGCCCGCTCGACCGCACCCAGATCCACGCGCTGCTCGACAGCGAGGTCGCGCGCCGCAACGGCAAGGTGATCGGCCGCGCGGTCGACATGGTGACCGACGCAAGCGGCAAACCGCGCGAGATGATCGTCAACCTGCAGGGGTTCATGGGTGTCGGCGACCGCAAGGTCGTCTTCCCGTGGAACGTGTTCCGCTTCACGCCGGGCGGCAAACAGGAACCGATCGTGCTCGACGTGCCGTCGGGCGACCTGCCGCCGGCCGCCCGGCCCAAGGCCGTGCCGCTGTCGGGTTCGGCCGCGGCGTCGCCCACGACGCGTCTGCCGTTGCTCGACAGCGACGTCGAACGCCCGAACGGCACGAAGATCGGCCGGGTCGTCGACGTGCTGATCGACCGCGGCGCGCAACCGCAGGCCGTCGTGCTCGACCTCGGCGGGCTCGTCAATACCGACCGCCGCTCGATCGCCGCGAGCTGGGGCGCGCTGCGCTTCGTCACGCGCGACAAGGCGCTGCGTCCGCAACTCGACCTGAACGACGCGCAGATCAAGGCGTCGCCGCCCTACGCGGCCGACAAGCCGATCGTCGTGGTCTCGCCGCCGGTTACTGCCGCCGCGCCGGCTTCGCCTGCGAGTGCCGCCCGATGACGATCAAGCATTCCGTCAGCGTTCGCAGTCTCCGGGCCCTCGACTGGCTCAACTTTTTCGTTGCAAACGTTCAAACCGGGTTCGGTCCGTTCATCGCGTCCTACCTCGCATCGCACAAGTGGACGCAGGGCGAGATCGGCATGGTGCTGTCGATCGGCACGATCAGCGCGATGGTCAGCCAGGTGCCGGGGGGCGCCGCCGTCGACGCGCTGAAGAACAAGAAAGGCGCGGCCGCGTGGGCGATCGCGGCCATCATCCTGTCCGCGGTGCTGCTCGCGTCGAGCCCGACGATCGTGCCGGTGATCGCGGCCGAAGTGTTCCACGGCTTCGCGAGCTGCATGCTCGTGCCCGCGATGGCCGCGATCTCGTTCTCGCTGGTCGGCCGCGCCGACCTCGGCGACCGGCTCGGCCGCAACGCGCGCTGGGCATCGATCGGCAGCGCGGTCGCGGCGGGCCTGATGGGGCTCACCGGCGAATATTTCTCCGCGCGCGCGGTGTTCTGGCTGACCGCCGTGCTGGCGTTGCCCGCGCTGTTCGCGCTCGCGATGATCCAGCCGACACATGAAGTGATTCCGCATGCGTCGAAACCCGACGACCGCGACGAAGGCGAGGAGCGCGAGACGCTGCTCGAGCTGCTGCGCGATCGCCGGATGCTGATCTTCGCGGCGTGCGTCGTGCTGTTCCACTTGTCGAACGCGGCGATGCTCAACCTCGCGGCCGGCGAAGTGACGGCCGGGATGGGCGAGAACGTGCAGCTCGTGATCGCCGCGTGCATCATCGTGCCGCAGGCGATCGTCGCGATGCTGTCGCCGTGGGTCGGCCGCTCCGCGCAACGCTGGGGGCGCCGGCCGATCCTGCTGCTCGGCTTCTCGGCGCTGCCGGTGCGCGCGCTGCTGTTCGCCGGCGTGAGCAGCCCCTACCTGCTGGTGCCGGTGCAGATGCTCGACGGCATCAGCGCGGCCGTGTTCGGCGTGATGCTGCCGCTGATCGCGGCCGACGTCGCGGGCGGCAAGGGTCGCTACAACCTGTGCATTGGGCTGTTCGGGCTCGCGGCCGGAATCGGCGCGACGCTCAGCACCGCCGTGGCCGGCTTTGTCGCCGATCACTTCGGCAATGCGGTCAGCTTCTTCGGGCTCGCCGCCGCCGGCACGCTCGCGGTGCTGCTGGTCTGGCTCGCGATGCCGGAAACGCGCGTCGAGAACGGCGACGCGACCACCGGCGAGCCGGCCGCCGCATCGCCGGAACAGGCGCACTGACGCGCTCGCCCCCGCTTCCCGGCCCGACACGATGGATACGATCAGGACACTCAACGAAGCCCGCCAGCAGATCCAGCAGTCGATCTTCGATCTGTTCAAGGGACTGACTTTCGGCGAGCGGCTCACGCAAGGCGCGCTGATGGCGTTGCAAGCCGTCTGCGGCGCGTGCCTCGCGTACACGATCGGCCGCGCGCTGCACACCGAGCAGGCCGTGTGGGCGGCGGTCACCGCGATCGCCGTCACGCAGCACAACTATTCGGACACGATGTCGCTGTCGCGCGACCAGTTCATCGGCGCGATGATCGGCGGCCTGGTCGGCTTTGCGGGCGCCGCGCTCGGCGGCGACCGCCTCGTCGCCTATGCGATCGCGGTCGCGGTCACGATCGTCAGCTGCTGGTGCCTGAACGTCGGCAGCGCGGCGCGGCTCGGCGGCGTGACCGCGACGATCGTGCTGCTGTTTCCAGGCAACGGCCCACTATGGGACATTCCGCTGATGCGGCTCGGGGAAGTGGCGCTCGGCACCGTCTGCGCGCTGGCCGTGTGCTGGGCGATGTCGCGGGTCGAGCGGCGCTGGTTCCGCCGGGCGGCGGATAAGGATAAGGACAAGTGACGCGGCTGCCGGAGCACACGCCCCGGCAGCCGGATGAATCGATGATCGGCGGCGGGTGTTACGGACCGACCCGCAGCACGATGCCCGAGCCGATCTGCACGAGCAGGTAGTCGCCGCCGACGCCCACCCAGTGATAGCCACGCGGCGGCGGGCTCAGGCGATAGCCGCGCCAGTCGTCGACCACGTACTGGCGATCGCGGAATTCGTCCGGGAGACGGTCGCCCTTGTGCCAGTCGCGGCGCGGCTGGTCGGCCCAGCGCGGCGGCACATCGTCCTCGCGATGCATCGCCTGACCCGGCGGCATGTGCTTCGGACCGTGGCCGTGCCGCATGCCCGGGCCGCCGTGGGCTCCATGGTTGTCGTCGTTGCCGTGATCCTGCGCCATCGCGGCCGGCGCTGCGAAACCCGCCGCGACCAGCGCGGCCAGCATCATCCCGTGCATCTTCTTCATTGCCCTTCCCTCCGTGTTGTCACGTCGAACCGGAAACAACGAAACCGGACCTGCCCGATGAAGACTAGCACACGGGTGCGATCCGACGTCACGCCGCCTGCTGCTGGTACTGGATCCGGTGGAGGTGCGCGTACAGCCCGCCATGGCGCAGCAGTTCGTCGTGGCTGCCCGTTTCGACGATCTTGCCGGCTTCGAGCACGAGGATCCGGTCCGCACGCTCGATCGTCGACAGCCGGTGCGCGATCACGAGCGTCGTGCGCCCTTCCATCAGCCGCTCGAGCGCGGCCTGCACGTGACGCTCGGATTCCGAATCGAGCGCCGAGGTCGCCTCGTCGAGGATCAGGATCGGCGCATCCTTGTAGATCGCGCGCGCGATCGCGAGCCGCTGCCGTTGGCCGCCCGACAGACGCATCCCGTTGCCGCCGACCAGCGTGTCGAGCCCGTCGGGCATCGCGGCGACCGCGTCGGCGAGGTTCGCGGCCTCGAGTGCCGCCTGCACGCGGGCGCGGTCGGGCGTCTGCCCGTACGCGACGTTCGCGGCGATCGTGTCGTTGAACAGCACGACGTCCTGGCTGACCATCGCCATCTGGCCGCGCAGCGCGTGGAGGTCGTAGTCGGCCACCGGCACGCCGTCGACCAGGATCGCGCCGCCCGTCGGATCGAAGAAACGTGGCAGAAGGTTGACGAGGGTCGTCTTGCCGCTGCCCGACGGCCCCGCGAGCGCGATCATCTCGCCCGGCGCGACCTTGAACGAAATGCGGTCGAGCGTCGGCCGCTCGGAGGCGCCGTAGTCGAACGACACGTCCCGGAATTCGATCTCGCCGCGCGCGTGCGGCAGCGCACGGCCGCCGCCCTGCGGCTCGGCCGGCTCGTCGATCAGCCCGAAGATCAGTTCGGCGGCCGTCATCCCGCGTTGCAGCGGCTGGTTGACGTCGATCAGGTGCTTGAGCGGCGAGATCACCAGCAGCATCGACGTGACGAACGCGACGAAGCCGCCGACCGTCGTCTGGTCGTTGGTCGACTGCACGACCGCGATCGTGATCACGACTGCGAGCGCGATCGACGCGAGGAACTGCGTCAGCGGCTGCGCGAGCCCGCCCGAGATCGTCATGCGCATCGCGTAGCCGCGCAGCCGCTTGCTCATCGTCGTGAAGCGGTCCATCTCGTACGCTTCGCCGTTGTGCACCTTCACGACCTTGTAGCCGCCGACCGTCTCCTCGACGATGTACGACAGCTCGTTGGTCAGCGTCTGATGCTCGCGGTTCAGGCGGCGCAGGCGACGGTTGATCTTGCTGACGAGCCAGCCGATGCCCGGCAGGATCACCGCGACGATCAGCGTGAGCCGCCAGTTCAGGTAGAACAGGTAGCCGAGCAGGAACACCACGGTCAGCGAGTCGCGCACGAGCGTGACCATCACACCGGTCAGCACCGACAGGATCTGGTTGACCTCGAACACGATCGCGTTGATCACGGTGCTCGCGGTCTCGCGCTGGAAGAACGACGCGCCCGTGTGGATCATCCGCTGGAACATCTCGAGCCGCAGCTGCAGCAGGATGCGGTTCGACACGTAGTTGAGCAGGTAGTTGGACGTGTACTGCGACACGCCGCGCACGAGCGCGAGGCCGATCACCGCGATCGGCACGTACCATTTCGCGCGGTCGCTGCCGTGCGAGCCGAAGCCGTGGTCGAGCAGCGGCTTGAGCAGCGCCGGGATCCCGGCTTCCGTGGCCGCGACGACGCCCATCGTCATCACGGCGAGCAGCACGATGCCGATGAGCGGCCGGATGTACGGCCACAGGCGCTTGAGGACCGTGACCGGCGACGTACCGGTGCCGTCCATCGGTTTGCGAAGAGTGTTCTGGGTTTCCAAGGCAATCCTTCTTGAGCCGCGACGCGGCGCCCGGGGCGTGACTGCCCGGAATTCACCCCGTCCGGCGGGTGCCGAAAAAGGCCCAACATTATAGCTGTACCGCCTGCGCCGGCATGGCCGTCGCCGAAGCGGCCGCCGGCCGGCGCGCGGGTATACTGCCGCTCACCGTTTTCTCCGCCTTTTCGACGATTTCATGGCAGAACCCACCCTCGGCGTCGCCCTCATCGCCCTCAACGCGGCCGCGCGGCTCGCGCAGTGCCTCGACGCGCTGACCTTCGCCGACGACGTCGTCGTGATCGACGGCGGGAGCACCGACGATACCGTCGCGATCGCCCGCGCGCACGGCGCCCGCGTGATCGTCGAGCGCGACTGGCCGGGCTTCGGCCCGCAGAAGAACCGCGCGCTCGACGCCCTCGGCACCGACTGGATCCTGTCGCTCGACACCGACGAGGTGGTCAGCCCGGAACTCGCGCAGTCGATCCGCGCGGCCATCCGCGCGCCGGCCGCGCAGGTCTATGCGCTCGACCGGCTGTCGAGCTTCTGCGGCCAGTGGATCCGCCACAGCGGCTGGTATCCCGACTGGGTGCCGCGCCTGTTCCGGCGCGGCACCGCCCGCTTCTCCGACGACCTGGTGCACGAACGGCTCGTGTTCGACACGCCCGCGCAGCGGCTGCCGGGCAAGCTGATGCACTATTCGTACGAGGATTTCGAAACCGTCGTGCGCAAGCTCGATGCGTATTCGACGGCCGGCGCGCGCCAGCGCCGCGCGGCCGGCCAGCGCGGCGGCTTCGGCAAGGCGCTCGCGCGCGGCGCATGGGCGTTCGTGCGGACCTATGTGCTGCGGCGCGGGTTTCTCGACGGCCGAGCGGGTTTCATGATCGCCGTGTTCAACGCGGAAACGGTGTATTACCGGTTCCTGAAGCTCGGCCACGAGCCGGCCCGCTGAGCGCGCGCCCCCTGCCCCGCCCCTGACGCCGCCGGCATGCGGCCGGCCCGGCGTTACAATGCCGGGCTGCCCGCGCGCCATGCGCGCCCGAGTGCGGCGCCGCGCCACGCGCCGCCGACACGACGACCACCGAATCCGACCGCCATGTTCTCCATCATCATCCCGACCTGGAACAACCTGCCGTACCTCAAGCTCGTCGTCGACAGCCTGCGCCGTCATTCGGCGTACGACCACCAGATCATCGTGCACGTGAACGACGGCTCGGACGGCACGCTCGACTGGGTGCGCAGCGAAGGCATCGAGCACACCGCGTCGCCGGCCAACATCGGCATCTGCCACGCGGTGAACCTGGCCGCCGCGCGCGCGACGCGCGACTACGTCGTCTACATGAACGACGACATGTACTGTTGCCCCGGCTGGGACGCGGCGCTCGTGCGGCGCATCGAGCAGATGCCGACCGACCTGTTCATGCTGTCCGGCACGATGGTCGAGCCCGTCGACACGCGCAACCCGTGCGTCGTCGTCAGCAATTTCGGCCGCGACGCCGAACAGTTCGACGCGGCCGGCCTCGTCGAGGCCACGCCGCGGCTCGCGCGCGCGGACTGGCTCGGCTCGACCTGGCCGCCGACGCTCGTGCACCGCGACTGGTGGAACCGCATCGGCGGCTACAGCAGCGAGCTGTCGCCGGGGATGAGCAGCGACAACGACTTCTCGATGAAATTCTGGGACGCCGGCTGCCGGATCTTCCTCGGCGTCGGCGACAGCCTCGTCTATCACTTCCAGCAGAAAAGCACGGGCAAGATCGTCAAGAACGACGGCCGCCGCCAGTTCCTCAACAAATGGGGCATGACGCAGGCCACGTTCGACCGCTATTACCTGCATCGCGGCGAGCCGGCGGGCTCGCGACTCGCGCTCGACACGCCGGCCGTCGAGGGGCGCCTGAAGCGCGCACTGCTGCGCTCGCGGATCAAGCGCGCATTCAGCTGATCCGACCCCGGAAACGGTAAAGAAACGCCCGCCGCTTCGCGTATACTGCGCGCTTCGTCCCGCGCGGTGCCGCCGGGACGCGCGGCGCGCGGCACGGTGCCCGCATGCCGCATTCGTCCATTCGACAGGTTCCGATGCTTTCGTTTTCCGCTCCCGCCACGCGGCGCCTGACCGCCGCCCGCGCCTTCGCCGTCATCGCGCTGTGCATGGTGCCCGTCTCGACCGCGCTGACCAACGTGTTCTGCGGACTGTTCGCGGCCGCGCTCGTCATCTCCCCCGAATTCTGGCGCGACCTGCGCACGTTCGTCACCGAACCGGCGTCGCTCGCGGCGCTGCTGATCCTCGCGGCGCTGACCGCGAGCGTCACCTATACGGTCGCGTCGCACCCGAAGGCGTGGAACTGGGTCGCCAAGTACGACAAGCTGCTGCTGTTGCCGTTTGCCGTGCTCGCCTTCCGCCACTCGAACTGGGCACCGATCGTGCGGCGAGCGTGGTTCGGCACGCTGTGCGCGATCCTGCTGCTGTCGACCACCAACTATCTCGGGCTGACCGCGATCGGCCCCGCGCATGCGACCGAACTGCCGCTGTCGCGTGCCTGGGTGTTCAAGAACCACATCGCAGCCGGCATGTTCGGCGCGTTGCTGTTTTACCAGGCGGCCGACCTCGCGCTGTCGGCCCGCACCGGGCTGTCGCGCGCCGCGTATGCCGGCGTCGCCGCGTGGTCGCTGATCAACGTGTTCGTGATGCTGCAGGGACGCACCGGGCAGGTCATCGCGCTGCTGCTGATCCTCGTCGTCGCGGTGCGTTTCGTGCTGTTGATGCGCCGCCGGTCGGCGCTGCGCGCGGGGCTCGCCGCCGGGGCGCTGGTCCTGGCGGGCGTCGCGCTCGTCGTCGCCGCGTGCACGGTGCACAACGGCCGGCTTCTGAAGGTCGTATCGGAAGTGCAGCAGTATCGGCAGACCGATGCGGTCACGTCGACCGGGCTGCGTCTCGAGTGGTACAAGAAGGGGCTCGAGCTGTATCGCATGCGTCCCGTGATCGGCTACGGTGCGGGCGGCCTCGAATTCGAGTTCGAGAAGCTCACGGCCGGCAAGACGGCCGCCGAAGGGCAGCTCACGTCGAATCCGCATAACGAATACCTGCTGATGGCCGTGCAGCTCGGCACGCTCGGCGTCTTGCTGTTCCTGAACCTGATCGTGCAGATCGCGCGCGGCAGCCGCGCGCTCGATCCGCGTTCGCGGCAGCTGCTGCTCGCGTGGCTCGCGATCTTCGCGATCGGCAGCCTCGCGAATTCGCTGCTGCTCGATTTCGCCGAAGGTCACCTGCTGGTGCTGCTCGCCGGCATCCTGCTCGGCTGCGGCGCGCGCACCGAAGCACTGCCCCGCGAAACGTCGGCGATCCGGCGCAGCGCGTAACGGATCATGCGGCGGGCGGCACGCGATCCGCGTTGCCGCCCGCCGCAGCTTCAGCCTCTCAGGCTGCGGTGGCGGCGCACGCGCGCCGCTGCCGGAAACACGGCCGCGCGCCGTCGACGCGTCGCCGCTCCCCCGCTTTTCAAATCAGGAAACGTCAGGCCTTCAGGCGTCGTCAGTCGGAACGCGCGCGATGCAAGCGCGACGTGTCGACGACCGCGTCGGCGGCGCCCGGCGGATTCAGCCCGAGCATCTCGGCGGCCGCCGCCTTCACACGCTGCGTGCCGAGATTGACGAGGCAATCGCTATGGCTGTCGACATGGCGCTCACAGCCTTCGTGCCGGCACGGCACGCAATCGCCTTCGCCCTGCAGCAGCCACACGTTGCCGTGCCTCGCGGAGCCGCGCAACGCCCACGGGTTCTCCGTCGCCGGCCAGTGCTGCGGCCACGGCCCCCAGCGCACCGGATCGGACGGACCGAACAGCGCGATCGTGTCGGTGCCCGTCGCGGCCGCAACGTGCGTCGCGCCCGTATCGGGCCCGATGAAGAGCCGCGCACGCCGCACCAGTTCCGCGCTTTCGCCGAACGTCAGGCGGCCGACCAGATTCAGCACGTCGCCGCCCGCCTCGGCCGCGACCTGCTCCGCGTACTCGCGCTCGCGATCGGCCGGGCCGCCCGACAGCGCGATCGCAAACCCCTGCGCGCGCAGCCATTCGATCATCTCGACCCAGCCCTCGAGCCGCCATTGCTTGTAGCGGAACATCGGATACGGATGCAGCACGACGAGCGGCTTGCCGTCGCGGATCGCCGGCGATTCGGCCAGCCACGCGTCGAATCGCGCGCGCCGCGCGGGATCGTCGCCGATGCCCGGCGCGACGACCTCGGATACCGGCTCGATGCCGATCACCGGTGCGAGCGCGAGCGTGCTGACGACCGTATGCGCGGATTCGTGATGATTGATCGCGATGCCGTTCAGCATCATTCGAGTCAGCCACGTGACGCGGTTCGGATCGACGAGGCCGACGCGCTTGCGGCCGGCGAACCAGCTGTAGAAACGCGGCCGGTCGGAGCTCAGCGCCGCGCACGCGAGATCGTAGCGGCGCCACATCGACAGCGCGTCGCGCAAACGCTCCCGGAATCCCGCACGCTGCGCGACGACGATCACGCGCCGCACGTCGGGGTTGTGTTCCAGCACACCCTCGGTGCCGCGAAACACCAGCATGTCGATCTGCGCGTCGGGCCAGCGCGCCTTCAGCGAACGCACGAGCGGCGTCGTCAGCAGCACGTCGCCGATACGGCGCGGGGCTGCGACGAGGATGGTTCTGGGCGGGCGGGCGGAAGAAAACAGGGCCACGGCGATCGTTCCGTCTAGCTGGCTGGACAAGGCTCGCAATGTACAGGATTTTGCGGCCGGTGGCGTGGCGTCGGGCGCAGGCGTCGACAACGCGTCGCGGTCGGAAATTGGGGGCACCCGTCCGGTATCGCGGCAGACAACGACGCGCCGCGCACGGCGGGGTTTGCGGCCATCGTGCCGCCTGGCGTCCCGGTGGCTACGAAACGATTGCGTCGACTGCAGGTGCCGCGAAGGCAGTAGCCGGAAGCCGCACCGCGCCGTCCATCGCTGCTTCGGGCTGTCCGGCCGGCATCAACAGATGAAGCACCGCGCGCTCGAGCGCGTCGACGCCGATCGCGTCGACCGTCGCGCCGGCCCGCAGGATGATGTGCGGCACGCCGAGCGGATGCCAGCGCCGGTATTTCTCGGGACGGTCCTCGAACAGCGCGGTGACCGGCACGCCGAGCGCCGACGCGAGATGCACGGGCGCGCTGTCGGCCGACACGATCGCGTCGAGCAGGCTCGCGGCGGCCACCAGTTCGGCGACCGACGACGGCGCGACATGCCGGGCGTCCACGTCCCGCCACGTGTCGTGGTCGGCCGCGGCCGACACGGCGGGATCGCGGAACACGATCACGTCGGCGAGCGGTGCGAGCCGCCGGGCGAGGTCGCGCCATCGATCGGCCGGCCAGCGCCGCTCCGCCGCCTTGTTCGACACGAAGAGCCCGACGCGCGGCTTCATGCGTGGCCCGAGCAGCCGATACCACGTTTCCTGCAGCGCGCGGTCCGGGTGGACGGACAGCTCGAGACCGTCGAGCCCGGTGCGGCCGAGCTCGGGCACGAGCCGGAATCCCGACAGCGCCTCATGGCACATCGGCCGCGACGCGACGTGTTCGGGCTTGCGATCGTCGAATTCTGAATCGGCATCGTGCCAGCGGCAATCCTTCACGCCGAGCTGTCGCGCGAACTGGATGCTGCTGCGATGCATGCCGCCGTTCGGCACGACCACGAGGTCGAACCGCAAGCGGCGCAGCCGGCGCACGAGCCGCAGCCTGTCGAAGAGCGCGCGCATCCGTCCCGGGCGGTCGTTGCGCTCGCACTGACGGCTGTACACGTAGGTATGGACCGCGTCCACGTCCGGGTTGCCGACCAGCGCGGCCGCGTTGTAGCGGTTCGCGACGACGTGCAGTTCCGCACCGGGCCAGCGCTGTTTCAGCGCGCCGAGGAAAGCGGTCGTGCACAGCATGTCGCCCAGAAAATCAATCCGGATCACGAGGATCCGCCTCATCGGTTTCCCGTTGGCCATTGTTGTAGTCGTGCTGTCGGTTTTTTATCGTCGCGTACCGACCGGCATCACGGCGCCCTTCTCCGTGCCGGCCTCGTCGCGTGGTCGCTCGCGGCACCGCGCCGCCTCGCGTGCCGCGCTGAACCGCCCCCGTTTTCACCCGCGCGAAATCGCCCCGGCCGGCGGACATGCCCCGGCCGGCGCCGCATTTGCGTCGCGCGCGACGGATTGTATAGCGTCCGGATGACGGCCCCAAGCACCCGCCGAAATGAAAACGGCCCGCCGCACCGCACGATGGCGATGCGACGGGCCGTGCAGACGACCGTCGGGCGGCGACCGCTCAGTACGTGATTTCGACGATGCTGCCGTCGAACGTCGCGCGCAACTCCGCGAGCAGCGTGTCGCTCGGTTTGACGCGCCACGCGTCGCCGAGACGCATTTCACCCTGCGCGCGCGCGTTGCTGTAGTGAACCTGGACCGCGAGCCCGTTCGGCAGCGGCGCCTGCGGGCGACGGCCGCCGTCGCGCCCGCCGCCGCGCGGCGCCGGCGCCTCGACCGCCTGCGCGGCCGCCGGATCGTCCTTCGACACGTGCGGCTCGAGCACGCGGCGCAGCGCAGCCGCATCCGCATTGCCGTTCATCGTGAGCCGCACCGCCTGCGCGTAGCGGCTGCGCGCACGCTCGAGATCCATCACCGTGTCGGCCGTGAAACGGATGCCCCCGGTGAACGCATCGTTGCGTGCCTGCCCCTGCACGATCAGCAGTTCATCTTCCTTGAACAGCGCCTTGTTCGCCTCGAACTGCTCGTTGAAGATCGTGATCTCGCACTGGCCCGAACCGTCGTCGAGCAACGCGATCAGCATCTTGCCGCGCTGGGTCATCTGCGTACGCAGCGATGCGATGATGCCCGCGACGAGCTTGTCGCGCCCTTCCTTCAGGTCGCCGACCTTCTGCCGCACGAACCGGCGCACTTCGTCGCGATACGCATCGAACAGATGGCCGGACAGGTAGAAGCCGAGCGCGCCCTTCTCTTCTTGCAGGCGACGCTTGTCGTCCCACGCGGGTTCGTCGACGAGCGCATGCGCGTGCGGCGACTCGGCCCCCATGTCGAACAGGCCGGCCTGCATCGCGTTCGCCGCGGCCTGTTCGGCCGCTTCCATCGCGAGGGGCACCGACGCGAGCATCTGCGCGCGATTCGCGTTCAGCGAATCGAATGCGCCGGCACGGATCAGCGCCTCGACCGTGCGGCGGTTGACGACACGCCGGTCGATCCGCTCGCAGAAATCGAACAGGTCGGTGAACGGCTTTTCCTCGCGCGCGCGCAGGATTTCCTCGATCGCGTTCTGGCCGCTGCCCTTCACCGCGCCGAGACCGTAGCGGATCGTGCGCGAGCGCTTGCCGTCGGCTTCCGCGACGGGCTCGAACCGGTAATGCGACTGGTTGATGTCCGGCGGCAGCACGACGAGGTTGTTCACGACGCAGTCGTCGAACAGGATCTTCACCTTGTCGGTGTCGTCCATCGCGAGCGTCATGTTGGCCGCCATGAATTCGGCCGGATGGTGCGCCTTCAGCCACGCGGTGTAATACGCGAGCAGCGCGTAGGCCGCCGCGTGCGACTTGTTGAAGCCGTAGCCCGCGAACTTCTCCATCAGGTCGAAGATCTCGTCGGACTTCTCGCGCGTGAGGCCGTTCTTCGCCGCACCCTCCGCGAAGATCTCGCGGTGCTTGACCATCTCCTCGGGCTTCTTCTTGCCCATCGCGCGACGCAACAGGTCGGCGCCGCCGAGCGAGTAGCCGCCGATGATCTGCGCCATCTGCATCACCTGCTCCTGATAGACCATGATGCCGTAGGTCTCTTTCAGGACGGGTTCGACGCGCGGATCCGGATAGTCGACCTTCTCGCGGCCGTGCTTCCGCGCGCAGAAGCTCGGGATCAGGTCCATCGGGCCCGGACGGTACAACGACACGAGCGCGATGATGTCCTCGAAGCGGTCGGGCTGCGCGTCCTTCAGCATGCCCTGCATCCCGCGGCTTTCCAGCTGGAACACGGCGACCGTGTTGGCCTTCTTCAGGATCTGGAACGATGCCGGATCGTCGAGCGGCACCTGCGCGAGCGACCAGTCGGCCTTCGACGCATCGAGACGGCGGATGTAGCGCTCGGCCCAGTCGAGGATCGTCAGCGTCGTGAGACCCAGAAAGTCGAACTTCACGAGGCCGACGGCTTCGACGTCGTCCTTGTCGTACTGGCTGACGACACCGCCGTCGTCGCCCTGCGTGTACAGCGGACAGAAGTCGGTCAGCTTGCCGGGCGCGATCAGCACGCCGCCCGCGTGCATCCCGACGTTACGCGTCAGGCCCTCGACGCGCTGCGCGAGGTCGAGCAGCTGGTGCACTTCGTCCTCGTGGTCGTAGCGCTCCTGCAGTTGCGGCTCTTCCTTCATCGCGTCGGCGATGGTCACGTGCTTGCCGGGCTTGAACGGAATCAGCTTCGCGACGCCGTCGGTGAACATGTAGCCGAGGTCGAGCACGCGGCCGATGTCGCGCACGGCCGCCTTCGCGGCCATCGTGCCGAAGGTGGCGATCTGCGACACGGCGTCCGCGCCGTATTTTTCCTTCACGTACTGGATCACGCGATCGCGGCCGTGCTGGCAGAAGTCGATGTCGAAGTCGGGCATCGACACGCGTTCCGGATTCAGGAATCGCTCGAACAGCAGGTTGTAACGCAGCGGGTCCAGATCGGTGATGCCGAGCGCGTACGCGACCAGCGAACCGGCGCCCGAGCCGCGGCCCGGGCCGACCGGCACGCCGTTGTTCTTCGCCCAGTTGATGAAGTCCGCAACGATCAGGAAGTAGCCCGGGAAGCCCATCTTCGTGATGGTCCCGCACTCGAACTCGAGCCGCTTGTAGTACGTGTCGCGCTGCGCTTCACGCTCCGCCGCATCCGGATACAGCTGCTCGAGGCGCTTCTCGAGCCCTTCCTTCGACAGCTGGACCAGGTAGTCGTCGAGCGACATGCCGTCCGGCGTCGGAAACAGCGGCAGCTTCGGCTTGCCGAGCTCGAGCTTCAGGTTGCAGCGCTTCGCGATCTCGACCGTGTTCGCGACCGCCGACGGCAAGTCGGCGAACAGCGCGGCCATCTCGTCCTGCGTGCGGAAATACTGATCGGTCGTGAAGCGCTTCTGGCGTCGCGGATTCGCGAGCATGTCGCCTTCCGAGATGCACACGCGCGCCTCGTGCGCGGTGAAGTCGTCGTCGGTCATGAACTGCGTCGGATGCGTCGCGACGACCGGCAGCTTCAGCGACGCGGCGAGCGTCGCGGCCTGCTGGATGTACGCCTCGGCGCCCGGCTGGCCGTAGCGCTGCAGTTCGATGTAGAAACCGCCCGGGAAGATCTTCGCCCAGCGCTCGGCATGCCGGCGCGCGGCTTCCTCGTTACCGGCCGCGAACGCGAGCCCGATATCGCCCTGCTGCGCACCCGACAGCGCGAGCAGCCCGTGCGAGAGCTCGCCGTCGAGCCAGCTCGCGTCGAGTTCCGCGCGGCCGCGATACTGGTTCGTGAGCCATGCCTTCGACAGCAGTTCGCACAGGTTCAGGTAGCCGACCTTGTCCTTCACCAGCAGCAGCAGGCGCGACGGTTTGTCGCGATCGTCCGGATTGGTGATCCAGACGTCGCAGCCGGCGATCGGCTTGATGCCCTTGCCGCGGGCTTCCTGGTAGAAACGGACGAGGCCGAATGCGTTGCCGAGATCGGTGAGGGCGAGCGCGCCCTGACCGTCCGCGGCCGCCGCCTTGACGATGTCGTCGAGACGCACGATGCCGTCGGCAATCGAGAATTCGGAGTGAACGCGAAGATGGACGAAGCGGGGATCTGACATGGGCGATATTGTAGCCGCGTCGTCGCGAAGGCTGCCCAAAAAATCCCCGCGCCCGGCCGTTCGGCCGATGCGCGCGACGTTGGCCGAACGGTCAGGTGCCGGCGCATGCGCAGTTTGCGGGATAATACGGGTTTTCGAATCATCGCCCCGGCTTCGCACCCTTTTTTGCGGGGCCGCCGTGCGCCCGCCGCACGGCCGCGGCCGTTTTCCCGTCGGACCATCATGACCATCGTCAACCTTGCCGCCTACCACTTCGTGTCGCTCGACGCGACCGAGCAATGGCGCCCGCTCGTCACCGCCCGCTGCAACGAACTCGGCCTGCGCGGCACGATCCTGCTCGCGCCGGAAGGCATCAACCTGTTCATCGCCGGCCCGCGCGAAGCGACCGAAGCGTTCATCGATTACATCCGCCACGATCCGCTGTTCGAAGGCAAATTCGCGACGCTGCAGTTCAAGGAGAGCCTGTCCGACTCGCAGCCGTTCCGCCGGATGCTCGTGCGCCTGAAGCGCGAGATCATCACGATGAAGAAGCCCGCGATCAAGCCGGAGCTCGGCCGCGCGCCGTCGGTCGACGCGCGCACGCTGAAGGCGTGGCTCGACCGCGGCCACGACGATGCCGGCCGCCCGGTCGTGATGCTCGACACGCGCAACGCGTTCGAAGTGGACGTCGGCACGTTCGACGACGCGCTCGACTACCGGATCGACAAGTTCAGCGAGTTCCCGGAAGTGATCGACGCGAACCGCGCCGATCTCGAGGGCAAGACGGTCGTGTCGTTCTGTACGGGCGGCATCCGCTGCGAGAAGGCGGCGATCCACATGAAGGAAATCGGCATCGAGAACGTGTACCAGCTCGAGGGCGGGATCCTGAAGTATTTCGAGGAAGTCGGCGGCGCGCACTATCACGGCGACTGCTTCGTGTTCGACTACCGCACCGCGCTGAATCCGCAACTGCAGCCGACCGAAAACGTCACGTGCTTCGCGTGCCGCGCGGTCGTCACGCCGGAAGCCCAGCAATCGCCGAGCTACGTGGCAGGCCAGTCGTGCCCGGCCTGCGCGCAGGCCGCCAGCGCCGCGTAAGCGCGCGTCGCTCCGCGCCCCGATGAACGGCTACCGCGGCCGCTTCGCGCCGTCGCCCACCGGCCCGCTGCATTTCGGCTCGCTGGTCGGTGCGCTCGCGAGCTGGCTCGACGCGCGCGCGCACGGCGGCGCATGGCTCGTGCGCATCGAGGACATCGACGGCCCGCGCACGGTGCCCGGCGCCGCCGACGACATCCTCGCGACGCTCGCGCATTTCGGCATGACGCCCGACGAGCCACCCGTGTGGCAAAGCACGCGCGAGGCCAACTATGCGGCCGCGCTCGACCGGCTCGTCGACGCAGGGCTCGTCTACCCGTGCGGCTGCACGCGCAAGGAAATCGCCGATTCGCTACGTGCCGCGCACGAGCGCCACACGACGCTCGCGTACCCGGGCACCTGCCGCACCGGCCTGCACGGCAAGCCCGCGCGCGCGTGGCGGCTGCGCGTGCCGGACGGCGACGATGCGATCGTCACGTTCGACGACCGCTGGCAGCACACGCAAGCGCAGAATCTCGCGACCGACGTCGGCGACTTCGTGCTGAAGCGCGCGGACGGCCAATGGGCGTATCAGCTCGCGGTGGTGGTCGACGATGCCGACGCGGGCATCACGCACGTCGTGCGCGGCGCCGACCTGCTCGATTCGACCGCGCGCCAGATCTACCTGCAGCGTTGTCTCGGCGTGCCGACGCCCGAATACCTGCACGTGCCCGTCGTCGTCGACGCGAACGGCGAAAAGCTCAGCAAGCAGACCGGCGCGATCGCGCTCCAGCGCGACGATCCGCTGCCGGCGCTGCGGGCCGCCGCCATGCATCTCGGCCTTGCCGCCGATGGCGATCCATCGGGCGACACGATGGATGCGTTCTACGCGACCGCGACCGATGCGTGGGCGCGTCGCTTCGGGCCACACGCCGGCTGAGCCGTTCGCGGAATCCCGGTTCGCAACGACCGCGTTCCGGCATCCGTCAGCGCTGAATCGACCCGAAACTGCACGCGCGCTGACGATGCTGCACCGAAGCCCCCCGCCCACGCGATCAGTCATCCCTCCTCCCGGCTGCCTCGTCACGAATCGTCTCGCCCAATGAAAAACGGGCACATGCTCATCGCATGCACCCGTTTCCGCGGCAGCGCTCGCGCGCTGCACCGACCGCCGGAACCGCACGCTTACGCCGACGGCTTGCGCGGCATTCCGAAGCCGCCGAGCAGCGCGGCGACCTGACGCTTCGGCCCCTTCTTCTCGGGCTGCTGCGCGGACTTCGTCTCTTCCGGCTGATTCGCCGGCGCCGACGGCTCGTACGGCTTCAGGAAGAAATCGTCGACCGGCGCCTCGTGACGACGGTGATGGCCGCCGCGCTCGGAACCGCCCGAACGACGCCCCGACGCACCGCGATGCTCGTCGCGCTCGCGGCGGCCGCCGCGTTCGCCGCCACGCTCACCGCCGCGATCGCCGCCACGCTCGTCGTGACGATGGCGCGCCGGCTTGTCGAGCGCGAGCGTCTGCACGTCGAGCGGACGCTTGATCAGCTTCTCGATATCGGCGAGCTGCTTGCGCTCGTTCGGGCTGCACAGCGACAGCGCATCGCCCGTCGCGCCTGCGCGGCCCGTGCGGCCGATCCGGTGCACGTAGTCTTCCGCGTTGAACGGCAGGTCGAAGTTGATCACGGCCGGCAGTTCGGCGATGTCGAGACCGCGCGCCGCCACGTCGGTCGCGACCAGCGCCTCGATTTCGCCGCGCTTGAACGCGTCGAGGGCCTGCATCCGCTCGATCTGCGTCTTGTCGCCGTGGATCGCCGACGCGACCACGCCGTCGCGCTCGAGATTGCGGGCCAGCCGGCTTGCGCCGATCTTGCTGTTGCAGAACACGATCACCTGCTTGAGCCCGCGATCGCGCAGCAGCTGCACGACGGCGGCCTGCTTGTCGCCTTCGGCGACGTCGTAGACGATCTGCGTGACGTTCGCGTTGGTCGAGTTGCTGCGCGCGACCTCGATCGTCTGCGGGTTGCGCAGGTAGGTCGATGCGAGCTTCTTGATTTCCGGCGAGAAGGTGGCCGAGAACAGCAGCGTCTGACGCTCCTTCGGCAGCAGGTTCAGGATGCGCTGCAGGTCCGGCAGGAAGCCCATGTCGAGCATCCGGTCGGCCTCGTCGAGCACGAGCATCTGCACCTGCCCGAGGTTTGCCGTCTTCTGCTGCACGTGGTCGAGCAGGCGGCCGGGCGTCGCGATCAGGATCTCGACGCCGCGGCGCAGCTCGGCCATCTGCGGGTTCATGTCGACGCCGCCGAACACCACCGCGCTGCGCAGCGGCGTGTGCTTCCCGTACGCGTGCACGTTCGCGGCGACCTGGTCGGCGAGCTCGCGGGTCGGCGTGAGGATCAGCGCGCGCACCGGGTGGCGCGCGGGCGATGCGCTCGTGTTGGCCTGCGGCAGCAGCCGCTGGAGGATCGGCAGCGAGAAGCTCGCGGTCTTGCCGGTGCCCGTTTGCGCGGCGCCCATGACGTCGCGGCCGGCGAGCACGACCGGAATGGCCTGCGCCTGGATCGGCGTCGGCGTCGTATAGCCCTGCTCCGCGATGGCTTTCAGGATATCGGCGGCAAGGCCGAATTGATCGAAGGTTGCGTCGGCTGGCTTGGCGACTGAATCGGACATGGTGGCGTTTCGCTCAAAAGGCGCGGCGGGGACATCGTGCGTCAGGCCGGCCGGGCCTGCGCTCATCACATTTCGGAAGTAGACGGAGCCGCGGCGCGCCGCGCGGCGCCGCTCTGGCGCTTGGGACCGGTTCATTTCGAACATCGGGCGCCACAGGCCGTGCGGACTCCGTTCGGCGCGAATGCCGGCGGAAAGGGGCGTATTGTAGCACTGCGCAGCAATCTGTCCGTGACAACGCCGCGAACGCCCTCGGTAGCGGTTCGCGGCGAGCGCCGGCAGCCCGGGCGCGGGCGGATGCGTCGAGCGACCGGGCTATCCCGATCGGCTGATGGGCAGAAATAGGGGTCGAATTCCGGGCGTGCACTTCGGAAAATCGGCAAGCGGTCGACGAGCCCGGGCGCCGCCTGCCCCGCGATCCGCTGGAGGTCGAACCCGGCAGCCCGCATCGAACGCGGCAATCGGCACGCCGGCACGGCGTATCCGATCGCGCGCGGCGCTCAGCCCTTCTTCTTTTTCTTCTTCTCGACCTGCACGCAGTCGCCCAGCAGCGGTGCCGCATTCTGGTCGGCGATCTCGTCGCGCAGCGTCCCTTCCTTGCCCTTCGTCCACCAGGTATAGCGTCCGGCCTGGTAGCGCACGCCCGACGCCGAAACGGTATCGACGAACAGCAGCTGCTGCCCGTTGACCGGCACCAGCGCGAAGCTCTGGCCGTTGCCCGCGCGCCAGTACGACACGCGCACCGGCTGCTTCTGGTTCGCGCACTGATAGAGGGCCTGCTGGCGCGAATCGGCGTCGATCTCCTCGACGGTCAGTTGCGCGGCATGCGCGGCGGAAACGGCGGTGCCGGCCAGCGCAAGCGCGGCGAAGGTTTGGCGAATCATGCAGGTCCTCTCACGAGACGGGTGGAAGCGCGCCCTCGCGGGACGCGCGGTTATCGTTGGTCATGGATTGAGCGTTCGTCGCTCAGGGATCGATGACGTCGGCGCACGCGTCGGTCGGCGCGGCCGCGACATGGCCGACGACCGGCACGATCTTCAGCCCGGCCGATGCGACCCGGCACGGCGCGGCCGCGAGGCCGCACCCCGCGAGGCTCGCGACCAGCGCCAGCGCGGCGCCCACCTTGCCGATACGGCCGATCCGCCGCCATGTCGACGCCATCGCGTGCTCCCGATCCGGTCAGCGCGCCGACACGGGCCGCACGGCCGCCGCGGCGCGCTTCGCGCGTTCGCGGGCTTCGTCGACGGTCGCGCCGGTCGCGACGGCGACGCCCATGCGCCGCTTCACGAAGCTTTCCGGTTTGCCGAACAGGCGCAGGTCGGCGCCCGGCACGGCCAGCGCGTCGCGCACGCCCTCGAACGCGATGCCGCGCTCGTCGAGCCCGCCGTAAATCACCGCCGACGCGGCCGGCGAGCCGAGCGTCGGATCGACCGGCAGCCCGAGAATCGCGCGCGCGTGCAGTTCGAACTCCGACTGACGCTGCGACGCGAGCGTCACGAGACCGGTGTCGTGCGGCCGCGGGCTCACCTCGGAGAACCAGACGTCGTCCCCGCGCACGAACAGCTCGACGCCGAACAGCCCGCGCCCGCCGAGCGCCTCGGTCACCTTGTGCGCGATCTCGCGCGACTTCTCCAGTGCGACGGCGCTCATCGGCTGCGGCTGCCACGATTCGACGTAATCGCCCGCCACCTGCACGTGCCCGACCGGCTCGCAGAAGTAGGTGCGCGTCTCGAGCGTCGCCGGATCGATCGCGCGCACGGTCAGCTGCGTGATCTCGTAGTCGAAATCGATGAAGCCCTCGACGATCACGCGGCCGTGGTTCACGCGGCCGCCCGCCATCGCGTAATCCCAGGCGGGCTTCACGTCGGCCTCGGTCCGCACGACCGACTGCCCCTTGCCCGACGACGACATCACCGGCTTCACGACGCACGGCATGCCGATCTTCGCGACGGCCGCGCTGAACGCGTCGAACGACTCGGCAAACACATACGGCGAAGTCGCCAGGCCGAGCTCCTCGGCCGCGAGGCGGCGGATGCCTTCGCGGTTCATCGTGAGCTGCGTCGCGCGCGCGGTCGGGATCACCTCGGCCAGGCCGGCCGCCTCGATCGCCGCGAGGGCATCGGTCGCGATCGCCTCGATCTCCGGCACGATCAGGTGCGGGCGCTCTGCCTCGACGACCGCGCGCAGCGCGGCGGCGTCGGTCATGTCGATCACGTGCGCGCGATGCGCGACCTGGTGGCCCGGCGCGTCCGGATAGCGGTCGACCGCGACGACTTCGACGCCGAGACGCTGCAACGCGATGATGACTTCCTTGCCGAGTTCGCCCGCGCCGAGCAGCATGACGCGCGTGGCCGAGGGTGAAAGCGGCGTACCGAGCCGCTGACCGATCTGCATGTGATTTCCCGCTGGTTCTGTTGGAGGACGAAAACGGCTCCGATGTTAACACGCGCACCCGTGCCGGTCCGGGCGGTTTCGTCGCGTCGCGCGTCGCCGCGTGAAGCCCGCCGGCGGCTTGCGAACGTTTTCACGCGCGAAGTGTCGGCTCGCCTCGCGCGGGGCGGGTGCGTTACTCTTACGCCTTGATCAGAATCCGATGAGGAACGAGGCTCATGTCCCACCTGTCCGCCGCCGCACGCGCACGCACCGGCCTGCTTCGCCCGCTGCGCGCGCCGCTCTGCGCGTTGACGCTTGCCACGCTTCTCGCCGCCTGCGCGATGCCGACCCACCCCGATTCCGCCGCCCCCGCACCCGACCCGTACAACCCCGCCGCCGTCCAGCTGCTCGACGACACGAGCTGGGAGCTCACGAGCTGGGTGAACGCCGACGGCACGCCGCGCACGATTCCGCACGGCGACAACGGCGAGCCGATCAAGCTCGCGCTGTCCACCGAATCGGGCGTCCGGCGCGCCAGCGGCTTTTCCGGCTGCAACCGCTACATGGGCACCTACGCGCTCAAGAACGGTCTGCTGAGCTTCGGGCCGCTGGCCGGCACGCGCATGGCATGCCCGAACGCACTCGGCGGCCAGCTCGAACACGCGTACCTCGATGCGCTCGCGCACATCGAGAAGACCGGCGTGCAGATGCGCGAGCCGCAGCAATTGCAGATCGTGACCGAAGCCGGCGCGACGCTGACCTTCACGCGCCGGAGCCCCTGATGCAGCGCGCGGGCGAAGGCCGACCGGCCGCCTTCGCCACGCGCGAATCCCGGACGCACGCGTCCCGCGGCCTGGAAGCGCGTCGACGCCTTCATGCCGCCTTAGAGTCCTGTTCGCCGGCCGGTTAAACTCGGCGGGTCGCGCACCGCGCTCCCCGCCCTCTTCCTGTTTCATCAAAGCATGCACACGGTTGTCTTCGGCTGGTTCGGCATCTCCGCCGTCTGGTTCCTCCTTCTCATCTGGCGTCTCGTTCAGGCGATGCTGCCCGGCGGCGGCGGACTCGCCGGCCGCGGCTCGATTCGCCTGTGGCTCGGTTTCGCGGCCGTGTTCGTCGCGAGCTGCGCGCTGACGAGCCCGCTGTCGGGCCCCGACACGAATGCGCTCGGCCACGCGCTCTCGAACGGCTTCGCGCATGTGCTCGGCCCGATCGGTACGCCGGTCGCGATGGTCGTGCTGTTCTTCGCCGGCCTGCCGTGGCTGACCGGCATCGGCTGGCGGCAGTTCGCCGCGTGGGTCGACACGTCGTTCGGCGTCAAGCTCGCGCGCGACGTCGACGACGACGACGTGCGCGGCGTCGCCGACCTGCCGCGCAGCGCGCTGCATCGCGACGACGACATCGTGCAGCCGACCACCGCGCATACCGTCAACTCGATGGCGCCGCGGCAGAACGGCCGCTATTCGCGCCCGACGTTGTGGAAACCCGATCCGCAGGCCCGGCCGAAGCCGCGCGGCAACGCAGCGCCGCGTCCGCTCGCGGAGCCCGTTGCGTCGTCGGGCTGGCTGAAGCCGACGTCGGCCCATCGCATGCCCCCGCCGCCCGCAGCGGGAACGACGAGCGCCATGCCGCCGCCGACGACCGGCAGCACCGCCAGCCTCGCGCGAGCCGCAGCGAATGCACAGGTGCCGCGCCCGAACCCGGCCCCGCTTCCGGCCGGGTTCGAGCCCGTTCGGCCGCAACCGACCACCGCGCGCGCGCCCGCAGCCGCAATGAAGCAGCCGGCCGCGCCGCGTGCCGCGGTCACGCCGCGCTCGGCCGGCGTGACGCCGCCGCGTACGCCCGCGCGCCCAGCGGCGGGCGCCGCCGGCCAGTCGCCGGACGCCGCACGGCGCCGCCCCGCGCCAGCGGTCCCCGCGCGCGCGCCGCTCTACGCATGGGTGCAGCAGCCCGCGGAGCCGATCACGCCGGCGCCGAGCGTTCACGACACGCTGCGCTCGATCGAGGCCAGCACCGCGCAATGGGCGACGCTCGACGACGTGCGGGCGCCCGATGCGGCGCCGGCGACGGCCGCCGCGGTTGCGGCGGCAGCGAGCGTCGCGGCGTCGGCGTCGGCATCGACGGCCGTACCCGCCGGGGTCGTTGCGGGCGCGCTTCAGGCCGCGCCCCGCGACGCAGACGTTCCGGACACGCACGAAGCCACGCCGGCATACGACGACGCACCGATCGTGCTGGATGCATTCATGCCGGCCGAGCCGAGCACGCGCATGCCCGTTGTCGATGTTGGCTCGAGCATTCCGACCGTCGGCGAAACTGCACGGCATGCCACACCGGATCGCGGCGTCGAGACCGATGCACCGACGCGTCATGCGGAAGGCGAGCATCGGCATGACGCCAATGCTCCCGCCGCGCCGGCATTCGATTCACCGATCGACTTCGCACCGTGGGAAGACATCGTCAGCCCGCCGGTTTCCGGACTCGACGCATCGCATGAAAGCCCGATTGCCGCGCCGCTGTCCGATGCGGATGAGTCTGGGACGACGAGCGAGGCTGTCAATTCGCATGCGGTCAGCGTCACTTCGACGGCAAGCGGCATGGGCCGCACCGCCGACGCGAAGGATGCGGCAACGGCCGCAGGGACGATCGGTCAGGTCCAGTCGCAATCCACACCGCCGGCCGATACCACCGTATCGGTCGATACAAAACAGGACACGCACGCGGCTCAGAACGTCGTGAAACCTGTCCAGCAGGTCGCGCCGACCACTCCCCTTCCCGCTTCGTCGATCGCGGCAACGCCGACGTCGCCGCTTGCCGATGCCATGCCCGTCGCGGCAGCGACGCCGGCGGCCCCGGACACGTCGACCACCGCACCGGCCGGCGCCGTGACGGGAACGGCCTGGCATGCGGCAGCAAAGCACGCCGGAGAAACCGCACCGTCGGCTGCCGGCACGCAATCCGCCATGCCACCTGCGTCGGGGGCATCGATCTCCGCGATGGCGGAACCTGCGTCTGCGTCGTGGTCGAAGCCGTTGTCCGCGGAAACCTCCTCTGGTGCGCTGACGATTCCGGCAACTTCCGCGTCGTCGCGCGTCGGGACCACGCCGGGCTCTGCTGCCCCGGCACCCGCGCCGACGAACACGTCGAACAGCACGCCGGCCGCCGCGACGCATTCGTTCTCCGGCATGACGGGCACGACCTCCTGGTCGCCGTCACAACCCTCCGCATCGGCGGCGCCCGTTGTATCGGCCGAGCCGTCCGCGAC
This sequence comes from Burkholderia sp. RF4-BP95, assembly GCF_001521985.1. Taxonomy (NCBI): domain Bacteria; kingdom Pseudomonadati; phylum Pseudomonadota; class Betaproteobacteria; order Burkholderiales; family Burkholderiaceae; genus Burkholderia; species Burkholderia sp. RF4-BP95. The sequence goes on from NZ_LOSX01000016.1 coordinate 112,471, forward strand.
GATGGGCGCCACGGGGACCGCACACGGTTCCAGCGGTCACGTGCCGGCTGCGGCATCGGCCGCGGTCACGCCGACGCCCGCACCGATGGCACCCGCCCAAACGCCTTCGACCGGTGCCGCCGTCCTGCCCGCCGCGCAGCCGTCCGCACCCGTGGCGATGTCTGCCCCGACGGTTGCGACCGGAGCCCCCGGTGTAACCGCGCCAGGTGTGGCGGCGATGTCTGCCCCGACGCCCGCAATGAGTGCTTCCGGTCCGGCCACAGTGCAGCCGGCCGCGTCCGCATCCGCATCGACCGGCACGTCCTTCACCGCAACCGGATCGTATTCGGCGCAAAGCACGCAGGTGTCGCCTGCCGTCGCGTCTGGCGCCCCGTCCGGCAGCGCATTTACCGCAACGTCGACCGCATCGGCCACGCCTTCGGCAGCACCGGCGAACCGCACGCCTGACGCTTGGTCGACCGGCACGCAGGCCACACCGCCCGCAGCAGCGCAGGCAGCACCCGGCATCGCGCCTGCCGCCACCGCTGCGGTCACCCCGGCGCCGTCTTCCGGCGCGCTCGCCCCGACGAGCACGATCGTTGCCGCTGCACCCGCCGCGTTCGGCGGCGTGCCTGCAGCGACGGGTGGCACGCCGGCCTCCTTCGCCACGACCGCCCCCGCGACGGCATCGGCCGCGCCCCCGACCTCCGCGACCGCGTCTGTGTCGGCAATGCCGACCTTCTCCACACCGGGCGGATCCATCGACACGGCGACACCTGCACAACCCATCGCGTCCACACCGGCGCCGCAGGCCCAGTCGTTCACCACCCCGCCGGCCCCCGCTGCTGCATCGGCGAGCTGGTCCATCATGCCCGGCACCGGCGCAATGCCCGCGGCAACCGGCATCGCCATCCCGGCCGTCACGACTGCACCGCCGCCGGACACGACGCTGTCCGAGGCCCCCGTGCCGCCGGCACCGGCGGAATCGAGCGCCCCGGCCCCGGATGCATCGGCCGAACCCGCGCGCCAGCCGCGCCCGAACGCGTTCGAATTCCACGCACCCGCGTCGTTCAACGTCGAACTGCCGACGCTCGACCTGCTCGAGCCCGCCTCCGACGATATCGAAACGATCACCGAGGAACACCTCGCGCAGACCGCCCAGGTCATCGAGCAGCGCCTGCAGGAGTTCAAGGTGCCGGTGACCGTGGTCGGCGCATCGGCGGGTCCGGTGATCACGCGCTTCGAGATCGAACCCGCGCTCGGCGTGCGCGGCAGCCAGATCGTCGGCCTGATGAAGGACCTGTCGCGCGGCCTCGGCCTCACGTCGATCCGCGTCGTCGAGACGATTCCCGGCAAGACCTGCATGGGCCTCGAGCTGCCGAACGCGAAACGCCAGATGATCCGTCTGTCGGAAATCCTCGAATCGCGCCAGTACCAGCATTCGGCGTCGCAGCTGACGATCGCGATGGGCAAGGACATTACCGGCCACCCGGTCGTCACCGATCTCGCGAAGGCGCCGCACATGCTGGTCGCCGGCACGACGGGTTCGGGCAAGTCGGTCGCGATCAACGCGATGATCCTGTCGCTGCTGTACAAGGCGACGCCCGAGGACGTGCGGCTCATCATGATCGACCCGAAGATGCTCGAGCTGTCGGTCTACGAAGGCATCCCGCACCTGCTGGCGCCGGTCGTCACCGACATGAAGCTCGCGGCGAATGCGCTGAACTGGTGCGTCGGCGAAATGGAGAAGCGCTACCGCCTGATGTCGGCCGTCGGCGTGCGCAACCTCGCGGGCTTCAACCAGAAGATCCGCGACGCTGAAGCGAAGGAAAAGAAGATCGGCAACCCGTTCTCGCTGACGCCCGACGATCCCGAGCCGCTGTCGAAGCTGCCGCTGATCGTCGTCGTGATCGACGAGCTGGCCGACCTGATGATGGTCGCCGGCAAGAAGATCGAGGAGCTGATTGCCCGTCTCGCGCAGAAGGCGCGCGCGGCCGGCATCCACCTGATCCTCGCGACGCAGCGCCCGTCGGTCGACGTGATCACCGGCCTCATCAAGGCGAACATCCCGACGCGCGTCGCGTTCCAGGTGTCGTCGAAGATCGACTCGCGCACGATCCTCGATCAGATGGGCGCCGAATCGCTGCTCGGCCAGGGCGACATGCTGTTCCTGCCGCCGGGCACGGGCTACCCGCAGCGCGTGCACGGCGCGTTCGTCGCGGACGAGGAAGTGCACCGGATCGTCGAATACCTGAAGCAGTTCGGCGAGCCGCAGTACGAGGAAGGGATTCTCGACGGCCCGGCCGCCGACGGCGCGACGCAGGACCTGTTCGGCGACGCGCCGGATGCGGAAGCCGATCCGCTGTACGACGAAGCGGTCGCGTTCGTCGTGCGCACGCGGCGCGCGTCGATCTCGTCGGTGCAGCGCCAGTTGCGCATCGGCTACAACCGCGCCGCGCGCCTCGTCGAGCAGATGGAAGCAGCCGGGCTCGTGTCGCCGATGGGGATCAACGGCAGCCGCGAGGTGCTCGTGCCGGCCGCGGCCGACTGAGCACGGCGGCCGCGCGGCCGACGACGACCGATACGGGCGCCCCGCGCAAGCGGCCGCCCGAACGAAGAAAGGGCGCTGCCGAGGCAGCGCCCTTTCTCCATTTACTGCGCCACCGGCACCAGCTTGAAATCGACCGGGCTGCCGAGCGCCACCTTCTGCGGATTCGGGCCGAGCTGCCCCGTTTCGACGTCGCGACTGAATACGTAGAACGTATCGCTGTCCTGGTTGCCGACGATCAGCCACTTGCCGGTCGGATCAATCAGGAATTCGCGCGGCGTCTTGCCGAGGCTCGACTGGCGCCCGACGGTCTTCAGCCGGCCATCGGCCTTGTTCACCGCGTAGATCACGATTTCGTTCACGTCGCCACGGTTGCTCGCGTACAGGAAGCGGCCGTCCGGCGACAGGTGGATCGCGCCGCCGCCCACCTTGCCCTTGAAGCCCGGCACCGTCATCGGCAGCGACTCGACCGGCGTCAGCTTGCCGTCGTGGTGGCCGAACACCTCGACCGCCGCGTTGAGCTCGCTCGTCACGTACGCGAACCGGCCGTCGGCGCCGAACACCATGTGACGCGGGCCGGAGCCGGCCTTCACCGGCGTGTAGCGCGTGTCGGTCGGGCTGATCAGCCCGCGGCTGCCGTCGACCGTGTAGCGGTAGCCGTAGATCTTGTCCGCGCCGAGGTCCTGGACGAACAGGTAACGGCCGTCGGGCGAGAACACCGTCGAGTGCACGTGCGCGCCGTCCTGGCGCCCCTTCACGGGCCCCGTGCCTTCGTGATGCACCGTCAGCGCGGCCGGGCCGACCGCACCGCCGTCGCGGACCGGGAACACGGCGAAGCTGCCGCCCGGATCGGCCGCGACCGAGTAGTTGGCCGTGACGAGGTACTTGCCGTCCGGCGACAGCGCGAGATAGCAAGGATCGTTCCCTTCGGACGACACGCGGTCGATGAACGTCAGCGCACCCGTCTTCGGATCGAAGCCGAACGCGCTGACGCCGCCGCGCTGCGTCGCCGGGCCGTTGTCGCCGGGCAGTTCGTTGACCGCGTAGACGGTGCGACCGTCGCGGCTCGGCAACAGGTAGGACGGATTCACGGTCTTCGCCGACGACACGGGTGCGACACTGCCCGTTTTCGTATCGAAGCGGTAAACGTAGATCCCGTCGCTGCCGCGCCCCGTATAGGTGCCGACGAGCAGGTTGTAGACGCCGTCGGCCGGTGCCGGCGATTGTTGAGCGAAGGCATGGGTCGCGGACAAGGACAGCACGATCGCGAAACCTTTCATCCAGTGAGCGAGCCTAAGCGGGAACCCTCGTGTCGAAGCGCGTGCGTCACGCTCGCGTAAACGGCTGGGCATTGAATCCTCCTTGCATCGAGTCGCTTCAAGTGTTGAGATAGGACGAAACGCCGGCCGTTCATGCGCTCCGCCGCCCGGCCGAGTATACGGGGCGCGACGCCGGCACGTGAAGCCAGGGCGCCTCCGCCTGCATAGTGAACTCGAATACCCAAGGACCGCTTGCCCATGCCCGCCCTGATCGAAGACTACGCCCTCGTCGGCGACGGCCACACCGCCGCGCTGATCTCGAAAGACGGCTCCGTCGACTGGCTGTGCTGGCCCCGCTTCGATTCGGGCGCCTGTTTCGCGGCGCTGGTCGGCACGCCCGAGCACGGCCGCTGGCTGCTCGCGCCGGCCGACGACGCCGCGATCACGCACACGACGCGCCGCTATCGCGGCGACACGCTGATCCTCGAGACCGACTATGAAAGCGCCGACGGCGCCGTCACCGTGATCGACTTCATGCCGCCCGGCAACGGCTGGTCCGAACTGGTGCGGATCGTCGTCGGCCGCCACGGCACGATGAAGATGCGCATGGAACTGGTGTTGCGCTTCGACTACGGTTTCTCGATCCCGTGGGTCACGCAACTGACCCGCGAGGACGGCATGAAGGCGATCGCCGGCCCGGATACCGTCGTGCTGCGCACGCCGGTGCCGCTCACCGGCAAGAACCTCCATACGCTCGCGGAATTCACGGTGAGCGCCGATGAACGCGTGCCGTTTTCGCTCAGCTACGCGGCGTCGCACCTGCGGCTGCCGCCTGCGCGCGATCCGCTGTCGATGCTCGCCCGCACCGAGAACTACTGGCTCGAATGGTCGGGCCGCTGCCAGGTGCAGGGTCGCTACGCGGCCGCCGTGCGCCGCTCGCTGATCACGCTGAAGGCGCTCGCGTACGAACCGACCGGCGGGATCGTCGCGGCGCCCACCACGTCGCTGCCCGAGAAGATCGGCGGCAACCGCAACTGGGACTACCGCTACTGCTGGCTGCGCGACGCGACGATCACGCTGCTCGCGCTGATGCGCGGCGGCTACTACGACGAGGCGCGCGCCTGGCGTACGTGGCTCGGCCGCGTGATGGCCGGCTCGCCCGAGCAAATCCAGATCATGTACGGGATCGCGGGCGAGCGCCGGCTGCCGGAAATGGAGCTCGACTGGCTGCCCGGCTACCAGGATTCGAAACCGGTGCGCGTCGGCAACGGTGCCGCGAACCAGCTCCAGCTCGACGTGTTCGGCGAAGTGATGGCCGCGCTGCACCTCGCGCGCGTGGGCGGGCTGCAGGCCGACGACACGGTGTGGTCCGTCCAGTGTTCGCTGCTCGATCATCTCGAGAAGATCTGGCAGGAACCCGACGAGGGGATCTGGGAAACGCGCGGCGGCCGCCGCCATTTCACGTTCTCGAAGGTGATGGCGTGGGTTGCGTTCGACCGTGCGATCAAGTCGGCGGAAATGTTCCGGCTGCCCGCGTCGCTCGACCGCTGGCGCGCGCTGCGCGACCGGATCCACGCCGACGTCTGCGACAACGCATGGCATGAAGGCAAACGGGCGTTTGCGCAGAGCTACGGCAGCGACGAGCTCGACGCGAGCGTGCTGCTGATGCCGCTGCTCGGCTTCCTGCCGCCGGAAGACCCGCGCATCGTCGGCACGGTCGACGCGATCGAGCGGGAATTGCTGCACGACGGGCTCGTGATGCGCTACCGAACGACGGAGTACGACGACGGCCTGCCGCCCGGCGAAGGCACGTTTCTCGCGTGCAGTTTCTGGCTGGTCGACAACTACGCGCTGCTCGGCCGGATCGACGACGCGCACCGGCTCTTCAGCCGGCTGCTCGCGCTGTCCAACGACCTCGGGCTGCTCGCCGAGGAATACGATCCGGTCGAGGGCCGGCTCGTCGGCAACTTCCCGCAGGCTTTCTCGCACGTGGCGCTGGTGCATACTGCTATGAACCTGATGCACCACGAAGACGCCATGGCGCGCGCGGCCGGCCAGCCGGCGCCGGCCGTGGCGACGGGGCGCTGACCGGGGCCGGAGCGGCTTCTTCAGAGATCGTCAATTCGCAAAAGTTTGATGAAAAATCGGGGAAATGTTGCATTGCAACACCCATCGTTGTCCGATATGATCGATTCGATTGTCCGGCCGCACTGCACCATGGCCGGTCGCTGACCCACACGGCACGCCGCGACGCCCCACGCCGCCCTTGCGCACCGTCCCCCACGCGGGAGTAGTCTGCATGCTTTACCAACTGCACGAATTCCAGCGGGCGATGTTGAGCCCGCTCACGGCCTGGGCCCAGGCCGCATCCAAGTCGTTCGCCAATCCGTCCAGCCCGTTCTCGCTGATGCCCGGCGCGACGCGGATGGCCGCCGCGTACGAGCTGATGTACCGGCTCGGCAAGGATTACGAGAAGCCCGAATTCAACATTCATCAGATCGTCAAGGACGGCCACAACATCCCGATCGTCGAGCAGACGATCATCGAAAAGCCGTTCTGCCGGCTGCTGCGCTTCAAACGCTATTCGGACGACGCCGATGCCGTCACGCAGTTGAAGGACGAGCCGGTCGTGCTGGTCTGCGCGCCGCTGTCGGGCCACCACTCGACGCTGCTGCGCGACACCGTGCGCACGCTGCTGCAGGATCACAAGGTGTACATCACCGACTGGATCGACGCGCGGATGGTGCCGGTCGAGGTCGGCCCGTTCCACCTGCACGACTACATCGCGTACATCCAGGAATTCATCCGCCACATCGGCGCGCGCAACCTGCACGTGATTTCCGTGTGCCAGCCGACCGTGCCGGTGCTCGCGGCGATCTCGCTGATGGCGAGCCGCGGCGAGGACACGCCGCTCACGATGACGATGATGGGCGGCCCGATCGACGCGCGCCGCAGCCCGACGTCGGTGAACTCGCTCGCGACGCAGCACTCGACCGCGTGGTTCGAGAACAACGTGATCCACACGGTGCCCGCGAACTATCCGGGCGAAGGCCGCCACGTGTATCCGGGCTTCCTGCAGCACACGGGCTTCGTCGCGATGAATCCGGAACGTCACGCGCAATCGCACTGGGACTTCTACCAGAGCCTGCTGCGCGGCGACGAGGACGACGCCGAGGCGCACCGCCGCTTCTACGACGAGTACAACGCGGTGCTCGACATGGCGGCCGAGTACTATCTCGAGACGATCCGCGTCGTGTTCCAGGAATTCCGGCTCGCGGAAGGCACGTGGGATGTCGAAGGCGAGCGCGTGCGTCCGCAGGACATCAAGCACACTGCGCTGATGACGATCGAGGGCGAACTCGACGACATCTCGGGCAGCGGCCAGACGCACGTCGCGCACGAGCTGTGCACGGGCATCCCGCAGGACGATCGCCGCAGCCTGACCGCCGAGAAATGCGGTCACTACGGGATCTTCTCGGGCCGCCGCTGGCGCACGATCATTTACCCGCAGCTGCGCGATTTCATCCGCGAGCATGCGCCGGAACCGAAGAACGGCGCGACCAAGGCGCCCGCCGAAGCACCGGCCGCGACTACACTCGCCGCCGTGCCGGCCGTCAAGCCGCAGCCCGAAGCGACGGCGCGAGCGACTGCCGCGAAGCGCGCGCGCGCGAAGGCGCCGGCCGTGACGGTTGCGCCCGCCAAGACGGCAACCGCGAAGGCCGCACCGGCCGCGAAACGCGCGGGCGCCACGCGCGCCAAAACCGTTCGCGCGCGCAAGGCCGCCTGACGCGCCGCGTTCCGACGCAAAAACGCCGCCGTTGCTTGCGCACGGCGGCGTTTTTTTATCCGGCGGCCACGGGTGGGCCGCTCATCGGCGCAACAGATACGCGAGCAGCACCTCGGTGTTCATCCTGACCATCTCCGCGCGCTCGTCGGCTTGGCTGAAGTCGCGGCCGAGTGTCGCGGCGAGCGTGAAACGGTTCGACACGATGTAGTAGCCGAGCCCCGACAGCGTCACGTAGAAGCGCAGCGGATCGACGTCGCTGCGGAACAGCCCGGCCTTCTGGCCGCGCATCAGCACGTTGCCGAGCTTCGCGACGATCGGCGACATCATCTCGCGGATTCGCGTCGACTTGTGCAGGTAGCGCGCCTCGTGCAGGTTCTCGTTGTTGATGAGCCGCAGCAGCTCCGGATGATCGCGGTAGTAATCCCACACGAAGTGCGCGAGCCGCGTGACGGCCTCGACGGGCGCGACGCCGTCGAGATCGAGCACGCGCTCGGCCTCGGTCAGCGCGGAGAACGCGTGTTCGAGCACGGCCGTAAACAGCTGCTCCTTGCTGCCGAAATAGTAATAGAGCATGCGCTCGTTGGTTTCGGCCCGGCGCGCGATCTGGTCGACGCGCGCGCCGAACAGCCCTCCACTCGCGAACTCTTCGGCTGCCGCCATCAGGATGCGGCGGCGGGTACCTTCAGGATCTCTTTTGATTTTTGGCTGATTCATGGTGGCGTTTTGCTATGTGAGCCGCGTGATCCGGACCGGCACCCCCACCGCCTCGGCGCCGGCTGCCCTGGAACGAGCGCGCCGCGTGCGGCCGCCCTCCTGCTGAGCCCCTGCAAAAAAGCGGTTCGATTATGCGCACAGACAGCGTCCAGCGCAATGCGGGAAATCGGCGATAATCGAGGTTTGGCAAACCTTTCCGGCCGCGCCAGACGCGGCCGAGAGCCATTCGGCGCTGCTGCGCCCGTTGTCACCGTGACCGATTCCAAGACCCTCGCGGATCGCATCGAAGATCTGCTTCCCCAGACGCAATGCACGAAGTGCGGCTATGACGGCTGCCGTCCGTACGCCGACGCGATCGCCGCCGGCGACGCAAACTACAACCAGTGCCCGCCCGGCGGCGCCGAAGGCATCGCGCGCCTCGCGCGCCTGCTCGGCAAGCCGGTGATCCCGCTGAACCCCGTCAACGGCACCGAGCATCCGCGCGCCGTCGCGTTCATCGACGAAAGCCTGTGCATCGGCTGCACGCTGTGCATGCAGGCATGCCCGGTCGATGCGATCATCGGCGCGCCGAAACAGATGCACACGATCGTCGAATCTCTGTGCACGGGCTGCGACCTGTGCGTGCCGCCTTGCCCGGTCGACTGCATCGCGATGGTCCCCGTGACCGACGAGCGCACCGGCTGGGACGCGTGGTCGCAGGAACAGGCGGACGCCGCGCGCGAACGCCACGACCGCCGGCTCGCCCGCCAGCGCCGCGAACGCGAGGCCGCCGAAGCGCGCGCCGCCGCCCGCCGCGCGGCCAGTGCCGGTGCGGCCAAGGCGGCGCCGGCCGCGGCGCCGGCTGGCACGCCGGGCGCCGCCCCGGCCGACGACGCCGACGCGAAGAAACGCGCGATCATCGCCGCCGCGCTCGAACGCGCCCGCAAGAAGAAGGAAGAACTGTCCGAACAAGGCGCCGCGCCGAAGAACACCGAAGGCGTGAGCGCGGCCGTGCAGGCGCAGATCGACGCGGCCGAAGCCCGCCGCAAGCGGCTCGCCGAACAGCAGGCGCAGCGCGACGCCGAAGCTGCGGCTGCGCGCGACGACCGCGACGTTCCGAACAACGACGACCAAAGCGACCCGACCGCGCCGCCCGACAAGAACCGTCCATGAACGCCACCAAACGACGCGCGATCTACGAAACGCTGCAGAGCCTCAATCCGCATCCGACCACCGAGCTCGAATACACGACGCCGTTCGAGTTGCTGATCGCGGTGATGCTGTCCGCGCAGGCGACCGACGTGTCGGTCAACAAGGCGATGCGCAAGATGTTCCCGGTCGCGAACACCCCGCGACAAATCGTCGCGCTCGGTGAAGAAGGCGTCGCCGACTACATCAAGACGATCGGCCTGTACCGCACCAAGGCGAAGAACGTGATCGCGGCGTGCAACATCCTGCTCGAGCGCTACGACGGCGAGGTGCCGGCTGATCGCGAAGCGCTCGAGAGCCTGCCGGGCGTCGGTCGCAAGACCGCGAACGTCGTGCTGAACACCGCGTTCGGCCAGCCGACGATCGCGGTCGACACACATATCTTCCGCGTCGCGAACCGCACGGGGCTCGCGCCGGGCAAGGACGTACGGGCCGTCGAGGCCGCGCTCGAGAAGTTCACGCCGAAGGAATTCCTGCAGGACGCGCATCACTGGCTGATTCTGCACGGTCGCTACGTGTGCAAGGCCCGCAAGCCCGAATGCTGGCACTGCGCGATCGAGCCGCTGTGCGAATTCCGGCCGAAGACACCACCGCCGAACGAGTGAGCGCCGGCGGCGGCCGACGCGCCTCACGCGGCCGGCCTGGCCGTGCGCGGCCCGCGGCACGACCCGCAAGCGCCGGTGCGGCGCCCACGACTTTCACCGTTTCCGCTGCTTATGCGTTGGACGTCGCCGTCGCGTCGTCGGCCGCCGCGCCGCCCGCACGCACGAGCGCCAGCACGGCCGCGAGGATCGCGACGCCGCCGGCCCACTGCAACGGCGACAGCGCCTCGCCGAACAGCAGCGCCGCGAGCGCGACCGTCACGACCGGCTCGAGCGTCGACAGCATCGACGTGCGCGCAGCCCCCAGCCGCTCGAGCCCGGCGAAGAACGCGAGCATCGCGGCGACCGTCGACACCAGCGCGATCGCGAGCATCGACGCCCAGCCGGCGGCCGTCGCCGGCCAGCGCGGCGGCGCGCCGAACGCCGCGGTCCGCACGACCGCGATCGCGACGAGCGTCGCGGTCGCCGACAGGCAGATGATCGCGGTGGTCGCGAGCGGATCGACGCCGCGCGTTGCCTTCGTGCCGCCGACGATGTACAGCGAATAGATCACCGCGGCGGCCAGTGCGAGCGCGATGCCGAGCGGCTCGCCGTGGCCGCCGCCGACCATCAGCGCGGAGCCCGCGACACAAAGCACGAGCGCGATCGCCTTCGCGCGCGTCAGGCGCTCGCCGAGCCACCACGCGGCCAACAGCGTGACGAAGGCCGGATACAGGTACAGCAGCAGCGCGACGAGGCTCGCCTGCGCATGCTGGAGCGCGCTGAAATAGCAAAACGACTGCCCGACGTAGCCAAGTGCACCCATCGCCACGAGCGGCGCGAGCGCGCGGCCGCGCGGCCATGCGACGCGGCGGTGCCGGGCGATCGCGGCCAGAACCGCGCCGCCGATCGCGAAACGCACGATCAGCAGCCCGAGCACGTCGACGCCGGCCGCATACGCATAGCGGCCGAAGATCGCCATCGCGCCGAATGCGGCGGCGGACAGCGCGACGTAGAGCGCGCCCTGCAGCGCGGCGGACGATGAGCGGACGGTGGCGGACATGATGTAAGTGGGCAAGTGCGACGACGGGAATCGTCGGAGTGTAGCGGCCCGCTGGCCGGCAGCCTAGCCCTCGCTTACCTGTTGCGCCGCGCAGCAGCCCGCGCCGGCCGACGCCAATCGACGTCGCCGCGCCGCGCCACGGGCGCCCCCCGCCCGCCGCCAGCGCCGTGCGCCGACCCGGCGTACAATGCGCGACGCGGCATGACGCCGCCCGAATCACGACGCGTCCCCACCATGTTCAATCCGAGTCGCGACGAAGTCCGTCGCTTTTTCACCGAGACCTGGCGCAAGCAGCGCGCCGGCGAGATCCTGACGCCGCTGGAAGCGATGGCGGCCGACTGGATCGTCGAGCATCCCGAATACCACGACGACCTCGCGGACGCCGACAGCGCCGCCGCGCGCAACTACACGCCCGAGGAAGGCCGCACGAACCCGTTCCTGCACCTGTCGATGCACCTCGCGATCAGCGAGCAATTGTCGATCGATCAGCCGCCCGGCATCCGCGCCGCGCACGACAAGCTGGCCGCGAAGCTCGATTCGACCCACGAGGCGCAGCACATGATCATGGAATGCCTCGGCGAGACGATCTGGGAAGCGCAACGCACCGGCACGCCGCCCGATACCGACGCGTACCTGCAGCGCATCCTGCGCCGCGCGTCGCGCGACTGAGCGCCGCGGACAAAAAAATACCCCGCCGCGGCGGGGTATGCTGGCTGCACGGACCGGCGAGGTCCGGCGCGCTTACTTCTTGAAGACGAGATCGGTCTCTTTCAGCGACTCGATGTAGGCGGCAATGTCCTTCATGTCGCTGACCGACAGGTTCTGCACCTGCGCCTGCATGATCGCGTTGTTGCGACCGAGCAGCGGGTTCGTCAGCCCCATCTGGTACTGGCGCATCGCCCACACGAGATAGTCGGCGTGCTGGCCCGCGAGGCGCGGATATTCCGCGTTGATCGGCTTGTTCAGCTGCGCGCCGTGGCAGGCCGCGCAGTTGTGCGACTCGACCAGCTCCTTGCCCTTCGTGGTGTCCGCCGCATGCGCGGTACCGATCGCGAGGCCGGCCGCCAGTGCAACCGCCGCCGTCTTGAATGCGTTGTTCATGAATGCTCCTGTCCCGCCGGTCAGATCGGCGGCGCGCGCTTTACTTGTAGGGATTGTCCTTCGTGTCGGCCTTCTGGGCGGCGTAGTAGGCCGCCAGATCCGCGATGTCCTGGTCCGTCAGCGAACCGGCGATCGCGTTCATCGACGGGAAATGACGATCCTTCTTGCGGTAGGCCTTCAGCGCGTTCTCGAGGTATTGCTGGTTCTGGCCGCCGAGGACCGGCACCCGGTAGACCTCCGGGTATGCCGCGCGGTAATCCTGGATGCCGTGGCAACCGATGCACATGGCGGCCTTGCTCGCCCCGTCCTTCGGGTTGCCGACCACACCGGCCGCCTGCGCGCTGCCCGCGAGCGCCACGAGCGCTGCGACAACGACGTGTTTGCCGACGAATTTGTTCATAGCTCTTGTAACCTAGCTTGAGGGGAAACTGGCGCCGAAGCGGCAACGGCCCGCGCCGTTTTGCTTGTCGGTCGCCACGCAGGCCAAAAAAAACGGCCAGATTGTACCGCGTCGGCGGGGAATGCGTCCATACGGCGCCCCGGCCCGCCCCGCCGCAGCCCCGCAACGATACGCGGCCCCGGGCCAACCGGACAGCCCTTCTGACTTATACTGGGTTTTTTTGCGACCAGGAAAGAGCGCCGCCATGCGTTTCGAAGGATCCTCGCACTACGTCGCCACCGACGACCTGAAGCTCGCGGTCAACGCCGCGCTGACGCTGCAACGGCCGCTGCTGATCAAGGGCGAGCCCGGCACCGGCAAGACCATGCTCGCCGAGGAAGTGGCGGCCGCGCTCGACATGCCGCTGTTGCAGTGGCACATCAAGTCGACGACGAAGGCGCAGCAGGGCCTGTACGAATACGACGCGGTATCGCGGCTGCGCGACTCGCAGCTCGGCGACGAGCGCGTGAAGGACATCTCGAACTACATCGTGAAGGGCGTGCTGTGGCAGGCGTTCGACGCCGAGCACCCGAGCGTGCTGCTGATCGACGAGATCGACAAGGCCGACATCGAATTCCCGAACGACCTGCTGCGCGAGCTCGACCGGATGGAATTCCACGTGTACGAGACGCGCGAGACGGTACGCGCGAAGCACCGCCCGCTCGTGATCATCACGTCGAACAACGAGAAGGAACTGCCCGACGCGTTCCTGCGCCGCTGCTTCTTCCACTACATCCAGTTTCCCGATCCGTCGACGATGCAGCAGATCGTCGCGGTCCACTTCCCGCACATCCGCGAGGAGCTACTGCGCGCGGCGCTCGAGAGCTTCTTCGAGTTGCGCGCCGTGTCGGGGCTGAAGAAGAAGCCGTCGACGTCCGAACTGCTCGACTGGCTGAAGCTGCTGCTCGCCGAGAACATCCCGGCCGACGCGCTGCGCGGCGCCGACGCGAAGCAGATCGTGCCGCCGCTCGCGGGCGCGCTGCTGAAGAACGAGCAGGATCTGAGCCTGCTCGAGCGGCTCGTCTACATGAACCGGCACAACCGGTAACCCACCCGCGAAGGCCCGGCCATGCTGCTCAATTTCTTCTACGCGCTGCGCGCAGCCAAGCTGCCCGTCTCGGTGAAGGAATACCTGACGCTGCTCGAATCGCTGAAGGCCGGGCTGATCTCGCCGTCGATCGACGCGTTCTACTTCCTCGCACGGATGACGCTCGTCAAGGACGAGCAGTACTTCGACAAGTTCGACCAGGCGTTCGGCGCGTATTTCCATGGCGTGTCCGCGTTGCCATCCGAAGCGTTCGACATTCCGCTCGACTGGCTCGAGAAGCGTCTCGAGCGCGAGCTGTCGCCGGAGGAAAAGGCGCAGATCGAAGCGATGGGCGGCCTCGACAAGTTGATGGAGCGCCTGAAGGAACTGCTCGACGAGCAGAAGGAACGCCACGAAGGCGGCAACAAGTGGATCGGCACCGGCGGCACGTCGCCGTTCGGGCACGGCGGCTACAACCCCGAAGGCGTGCGCATCGGCGGCCCGTCGAACGGCAACCGCACCGCGGTCAAGGTGTGGGAGGCGCGCGCCTACCGCGACTACGACGATTCGGTCGAGATCGGCACGCGCAACATCAAGGTCGCGTTGCGGCGCCTGCGCCGCTTCGCGCGCGAAGGCGCGGCCGAGGAACTCGACCTGCCCGGCACGATCCGCAGCACGGCCGCGAACGCCGGCTGGCTCGACTTGCGGATGGTGCCCGAGCGCCACAACAACGTGAAGGTGCTGATGCTGCTCGACGTCGGCGGCTCGATGGACGATCACATCAAGCGCACCGAAGAGCTGTTCTCGGCCGCGAAGGCCGAATTCAAGCACCTGGAGTTCTACTACTTCCACAACTGCGTGTACGACCACCTGTGGAAGAACAACCGCCGCCGCCACTCGGAGCGCACCGCGACGTGGGACGTGCTGCACAAGTTCACGCCCGATTACAAGCTGATCTTCGTCGGCGACGCGACGATGAGCCCGTACGAGGTGCTTCAGCCCGGCGGCTCGGTCGAATACAACAACCCGGAAGCCGGCGCCGTCTGGCTGCGCCGCCTCGCGGACCAGTTCCCCCACCATGCCTGGCTGAACCCCGAGCCCGAGCGGCTATGGGAGTACCGGCAATCGGTCGCGGTGATCCGCGATCTGCTCGGTCAGCGCATGTATCCGCTCACGCTCGCGGGCCTCGAAACCGCGATGCGCGCACTCAGCAAATAACGAACCCGCCCTGCAGACACTAAGGCCGCGTCCAGGCGGCCTCCCCCGGAGATAGCATGAACCCTTCGCCCACCGCGAGCGCTGGCCGCGCCGGCGGCCGCCGCTTTTTCGCCGATACGTCCGTCTCGACGCTCGTCGCCGGCTTCGTCGCGATGATGACGGGCTACACGAGCTCGCTCGTGCTGATGTTCCAGGCCGGCCGCGCCGCGCACCTGACCGACGCGCAGATCTCGTCATGGATCTGGGCGCTGTCGATCGGCATGGCGCTGACGACGATCGGCCTGTCGCTGCGCTTTCGCGCGCCCGTCGTGGTCGCCTGGTCGACGCCCGGCGCTGCGCTGCTGATCGCGTCGCTGCCCGGCGTGCCGTACGCCGAGGCGATCGGCGCGTTCGTCGTGTGCGCGCTGTTGCTGACCGCGATCGGCGTGAGCGGGCTGTTCGACACGCTGATGCGGCGCATTCCGGCCGGCATCGCGGCCGCCTTGCTCGCCGGCATCCTGTTCGAGATCGGCATCGAGATTTTCCGCGCCGCGCAGTTCCAGACCGCGCTCGTGCTCGCGATGTTCTTCACCTACCTGATCGTCAAGCGGCTCGCGCCGCGCTACGCGATCGTCACGACGCTGATCGTCGGCACCGCCGTGGCCGGCGGCCTCGGGCTGCTCGACTTCAGCCGCTTCCATATCGCGCTCGCGCAGCCCGTGTTCACGATGCCCGCGTTCTCGATCGCATCGATCGTCAGCATCGGCATTCCGCTGTTCGTGGTCGCGATGGCGTCACAGAACGTGCCCGGCATTGCGGTGCTGCGCGCGGACGGCTATTCGACGCCGTCGTCGCCGCTGATCGCGACCACCGGCCTCGCGTCGCTGCTGCTCGCGCCGTTCGGCTCGCACGGCGTGAACCTCGCGGCGATCACCGCCGCGATCTGCACGGGCCCCGAAGCGCACGAGGATCACGCGAAGCGCTACACGGCCGCCGTGTGGTGCGGCACGTTCTACCTGATCGCCGGGATCTTCGGCGCAACCATCGCCGCGCTGTTCGCGGCGCTGCCGAAGGCGCTCGTCGTGTCGGTCGCCGCGCTCGCGCTGTTCGGCTCGATCATGAGCGGGCTCGCGAACGCGATGCAGGACGTGAAGCAGCGCGAAGCAGCGCTCGTCACGTTCATGGTCACCGCGTCGGGCCTCACGCTGCTGTCGATCGGCTCGGCGTTCTGGGGGCTCGTCGCGGGGATCGTCACGCAGGTGATCCTGAACGCGCGGCGCCCCGCATAGCGCCGCATGGCGCGGGCCCGCACCGCAAACGGCACGCCGAAACGTGCGCGACGCGATTCGGGCCTAGAATAGTGGACCGGAGGCGGCGCCCGGCGCCGCCTCGCTTCGCTGCCGCGCTCGCGCGGCCCGTGAGAACCCCGGCGCCTTGCGCCCTCCTCCCGAATCGCCATGACTACCGCACTCGACCAGCTGAAGCAGTACACGACCGTCGTCGCCGACACGGGCGATTTCCAGCAGCTTGCGCAATACAAGCCGCAGGACGCGACCACGAACCCGTCGCTGATCCTGAAGGCCGTCCAGAAGGACGCATACAAGCCGATCCTCGAGAAAACCGTCCGCGATCACCGCGACGAAAGCACCGATTTCATCATCGACCGCCTGCTGATCGCATTCGGCACCGAGATCCTGAAACTGATCCCGGGCCGCGTGTCGACCGAGGTCGATGCACGCCTGTCGTTCGACACGCAGCGTTCGATCGACAAGGGCCGCGAGCTCATCAAGCTGTACGAAGCCGCCGGCATCGGCCGCGAACGCATCCTGATCAAGCTCGCGTCGACGTGGGAAGGCATTCGCGCGGCCGAGGTGCTGCAGAAGGAAGGGATCAAGTGCAACATGACCCTGCTTTTCTCGCTGGTCCAGGCCGCCGCATGCGCGGAAGCCGGCGCGCAACTGATTTCGCCGTTCGTCGGCCGCATCTACGACTGGTACAAGAAGCAGGCCGGCGCCGACTGGGATGAAGCGAAGAACGGCGGTGCGAACGATCCGGGCGTGCAGTCGGTGCGACGCATCTACACGTACTACAAGACGTTCGGCTACAACACCGAAGTGATGGGCGCGAGCTTCCGCACGACGAGCCAGATCACCGAGCTCGCGGGCTGCGACCTGCTGACGATCAGCCCCGATTTGCTGCAGAAGCTGCAGGACAGCAACGACACGGTGGCACGCAAGCTGTCGCCGGACGCGCTGCTGGACAAGCCGACCGAGCGCGTCGCCATCGACGAGGCATCGTTCCGCTTCCAGTTGAACGACGAAGCAATGGCAACGGAAAAACTGGCCGAGGGCATCCGCGTGTTCGCCGCCGACGCGGTGAAGCTCGAGAAGCTGATCGATGCGCTGCGCTGAACCGCGTTGCGCGTGACGGCTGTCAGTTGAACTGTCAGCAAGCCTGACAACAGCCGTCAGCAAGCGTGGCAAACGGCCGCGAACTGCGTGTTCGCGGCCGTTTTTATTTTTCATTCCATCGTCAAGCGCGCGCACTACAATCCACGTCACGAGTGCGCCGGCCGCATCCCGGCGTGCTCTTCCCGGTCAATCTTGGAAGTACCCGTGCCGGCACCGACACGCCGGCCCGGTCAACAGGAGACAACGATGCAAGTCCAACCGTATCTGACGTTCTACGGCCGCGCGGAAGAGGCCCTTCAGTTCTACGAAAAGGCGCTCGGCGCGAAGACGATGTTCAAGATGCACTTCAAGGACGCGCCGCCGAATCCCGACTACCCGATGTCGCCGGAGATGAGCGACAAGGTGATGCATGCGAGCTTCACGATCGGCGACTCGATGATCATGTGCTCGGACGGCGACTGCAGCCAGCCGGGCGGCACGCATTCGGGTTATTCGCTGTCGCTGAACCCGGCGACGGTCGAGGAAGGTCAGAAGCTGTTCAATGCGCTCGCCGACGGCGGCGAGGTGACGATGCCGTTCGGCAAGACGTTCTGGGCGCTCGGCTTCGGGATGGCGAAAGATCGTTTCGGCGTGCACTGGATGGTCAACGTCGAAGACCTCTCGCAACGCGAGGATCTCGCGAAACGCGCGGGACAGTAACGCACCCGCGCCGCCCGGACCGCCACGCAAGCGCCGGGATCCGGGCGGCCTCGCTACTTGCGCAGCACTTCCGCCAGCGCCCGCTCCAGCGTGCCGTTCGAATGGCACGCGACGCGCGCGCTCTTCTGCTTGCCGGCCGCGACCACGCTGGCCGTGCCCGCGACGTCGATCGACACGGTCACGCCTTGCGTGGCGTCGTCGATGCGCGTCACGACCTTCAGCGTATGCGTCACGTTCGACGTCTGCTTCAGCGCGGAGCAATCCAGGAAATTGCCCGCGTTCGGATAATCGGCATAGGCGGCGGCCAGAAGGCCCGCGTCGCGATCGCTGACGCGCACGGCAAGCTTGTGGTCCGCATAGAACTGCGCGACAGCCGTCCATACTTCGTCGTACTTGCGATTGCCGATCACGATGCCCGACGCATCGTCGACGCCGTGCGCACGGTCGGACGTATCCTGCTGCTCCGACGGCGCATCGCGCGCCGCGTACCGCTGTCCAGGACCGTAGACTGAAATGCAGCCGGCGAGCATCGCGCACAGCATCGCGGCCGGCAAGATCGTTTTCATCGGGCCCACCATCACCGGTAATACATGTTCGCGCAGCCGGCGAGCAGGATCGGGGCGACGAGCACCCACATCAACAGGACTCTCATCGTTGGCCTCACCGGTAGTACGCGTTCACACAACCGGCAAGCGCGGCGCACCACAGGCCGAGCACCAGCAACCCCATCTTCATCATTGCATCCCTCATGTAGTCGAATCGTGTCGAGATCGAATCACCCGGCGTGGGCCGGGCGGGACGCAATATTGACAATCGGCAAGCACCTCTTCCAATCGGTCATACACCGATTTTCACCGCGGCGCGGTCATCCTAGAATCGCTTGGAGATCAACGAGAACGGAAGCACGGCCGCACGGGGCGTTCGCGGCGGACCATGCAAAACGCCCGCGATTTGCGTCGCAGGCGCCGTGTCGAAACTGCAACAGCTCGGGTGCGTTCAGCTCTCGACGACGTCGAGGTAATCCTCCGGCCGCGTGCGGTCCTCCGCATGCGCCATGCCCATCGCGCGCACCAGCACGCTGACCACCACCGACACCACGAGGTTCACGACCAGCGACCACACGGCCGCATAGCCGGGGATCGCGAGGCCGAACAGGTGGATCGTGAAGATCGAGCTCGCAAGCTTCAGCGACACCGCCATCCACGTGCCGCACACGATGCCTGCCGCCCAGCCGGCCAGCAGGCCGCGGTGGTCGAGCAGCCGCGTGTACAGGCCGAGCACGATCGCGGGCAGCGTCTGGATGATCCAGATTCCGCCGAGCAGCTGCAGCTGGATCGCATAGGTCAGCGGCAGCCCGAGGATGAACGCCACCGCGCCGACCTTCACGATCAGCGACACGAGCTTCGCGACGTGCGTCTCCTGGTCGTGCGTCATGTTGCGGTTCACGAACTCGCGGTGGATGTTGCGCGTGTACAGGTTCGCGGCCGCGATCGACATGATCGCCGCCGGCACCAGCGCGCCGATGCCGATCGCCGCGAACGCGACGCCGACGAACCACGACGGGAAATACTCGAGGAACAGCGCGGGCACCGCGAAGTTCGGGCCGAACGCCTTGAAGTACGGCGCGTACTGCGGCATGTCCTTCACGCCCGCGGCGAGCGCCATGTAGCCGAGCAGCGCGAGCAGGCCGAGCACGAACGAGTACGCGGGCAGCATCGCCATGTTGCGGCGGATCGAGTTGCCCGACGCCGACGACAGGATCGCCGTAACCGAGTGCGGATACAGGAACAGCGCGAGCGCGGAACCGAGCGCGAGTGTCGCGTAAGCGCTGTAGCCGTTCAGGCTCGCCGCGTCGGGCGCCTTCAGCAGCAGCTTCGCCGGCGGCACCGACGCGAAGATATGGCCGAAGCCGCCGAGCTTCGCAGGGATCACGATGACCGCCGCGGCAATCGTGATGTAGATCAGGATGTCCTTCACGATCGCGATCATCGCGGGCGCGCGCAGCCCCGACGTGTACGTGTAGGCGGCGAGAATCGCGAACGCGATGATGAGCGGCAGATCGCCGATGAAGCCGGTCGTGTCGAAACCGAGCGCGCCGATCACGACTTCGATGCCGACGAGCTGAAGCGCGATGTACGGCATCGTCGCGAGGATGCCCGTCACCGCGATCGCGAGCGCGAGCATCCGGCTGCCGTAGCGCGCGTTGACGAAGTCGGCGGCCGTCACGTAACCGTGCCGCTTCGCGATGCTCCACAGCTTCGGAAACACGACGAACGCGAACGGGTAGATCAGGATCGTGTACGGCAACGCGAAGAAGCCCATCGCGCCGGCGCCGAACACGAGCGCGGGCACCGCGACGAACGTATAGGCCGTGTAGAGGTCGCCGCCGAGCAGGAACCACGTGACGATCGTGCCGAAGCGGCGTCCGCCGAGGCCCCATTCGTCGAGGTGGGCGAGATCGCCGCGCCGCCAGTTCGCGGCCAGGAAGCCGATGATCGTGACGCCGATGAAGAGCAGGACGAAGACGAAGGTTGCGCCGAGGTTCATCGCGCACCTCCTTGCGGGCCGCTCGCCTTCCACGCGTTCTTGGTCTTGAAATACACGAACGCGGTGATCACCGCGCTAATGAACACCCACAGCAACTGGTACCAGTAGAAAAACGGAAAACCCAACCATTGCGGTTCGATCTTGCTGTACGACGGCACCCAGACCATCGCGATCAGCGGCAGCACCAGCAGCCAGAGCCAGCGCTTGGCGGCCCGATTGGCGTCGGCATCGTGAGCCATGACGTCTCCTCATCTTTCCCGGTTATCGATCTTGTCAAGCGGGTACGGCGGCGAGAGGAGGGGCAAAACGGGTAAGCTGCGGCTCCCCTGGCTTCGCGCCAGTATAGGAGCCGCGAGCGAGCGGTCAAGCAGGGGCGAACCCGAGGTGATCCGCCCCCAGTCAGGCTGGTTGCACCGGCATGCGACCGGTGCATGAGCGTCAGATCGCGAACGAGGATTCGCGTGCGCCGATCGTTTCTTTCAAAGCTTTCACCCACTTGCGCGCGGGCAGCTTCAGCGTGTCCTCGATCAGCTTCGCGCGGGCCTCCAGCTGCGCGAACGACACGTCGAGCGCGGGGCCCGAGAACGCGATCGCGATCCGGTTGCCGTCGTGCACTTCCGGCAGCGCGATCACGCGATGGTCGAACGCCGCGTTCAGATGCTTCATGTTGCGCACGAAGCTCGGATGGTCGCCGAACAGGTTGATCGTCGCGATGCCCGCGTCGGCGAGGCAGCCGCGCACCGCGCGGTAGAACGCGACGCTGTCGAGCACCGGACCGCGCGCGGTCGCGTCGTACAGGTCGATCTGCAGCGCGCCCGTCGTGCCGCGGTTGGCCGGATCGTTCACGAAATCCCATGCGTCGGCTTCATGCACGACGAGGCGTGCGTCATCGGGCGGCAGCGCGAACATCGTGCGCGCCGCGACGATCACGGCCGGGTTCAGTTCGACGGCCTCGACCTTCGCGTGCGGCAGGAAGCGGTGCGAGAACTTGGTCAGCGCGCCGGTGCCGAGCCCGAGCTGGACGATCCGCTCGGGCGTTTCGAGGAACAGCAGCCACGCCATCATCTGCTGCGCGTATTCGAGCTCGATGTGCAGCGGCTTCGAGATCCGCATCGCACCCTGCACCCATTCGGTACCGAAGTGCAGGAAGCGCACGCCGCGCTCTTCGGAGAACGTGACGGGCGCGAAGCGCGGCTTGCGCGGCGCCTCGAGGACGGGCACGTCGTCGTGTTCGTCGATCTCCGGACGGCGTTTCACGCGCGCCGGCTGGAGTTTGTCGGAGCCGTTGTAGGCGGCCGGCTTGCGTTGCTTGAACGCGCGCGCCTCGGCGGACGCGCGCTTGATCAGTCGGGTCATGATTGAATCTCGCTGGGTGACGCTGGATGAGCGGACGAGAGGATAGCATTGGTGGGGGATGGCGGCCGTGCCGCCCACCCTGCCCTGCGTGACTTCGAAGCCGGTTGGCGCTACGCTGCGCTCGGTGATCGAAGGAGAACGCATGAACCCGAACGGCAAAAGGATCTGGTTTCCGGCGAAGCGCTACGGATGGGGATGGGGGTTGCCGATTGCCTGGCAAGGCTGGGTCGTACTGCTGCTGTTCGCGATCGGGATCATCGCGAGCGCGTGGCTGGTGCCGCCGCACCGGTCGCCGATCGCATACGCTGCATGCATCGCGGTGTTGGTCGCGCTGTTGACCGCCGTTTGCTGGATCAAGGGCGAAAAGCCCAGGTGGAGATGGGGCAAGGACGACTGAGCGCCGCGGCGACGGCCGCGCGCGATCCGGATCGATGTCAGGCGAGAATCGCCCGCCACTGCACCAGCTTCTGCTCGAACGACAGCATCGCATTCGCCGGACTCGACGACGGCAGCACCAGCGTGTCGTACCCGGCCTGGCCGATCACGTCGGCAAACCGCCCTGCCGTCTTGCCGTTGAAACACACTTTCTTCAGCAACGGCGCATGCGCGCGCAACGACGCGAAGTCGTTCGGCTTCGCATTCCGGATCGCAGAATCGAGACTGCCTTGCCGGTGGCAGGCGTCGAGGACGTCCCAGATGCCGATGCCGTGCGAAAGCACGCGCTCGAGCCGCGCGTCGTACGCAAGCTCGTGCAGCCCCGGCTCGCCGAGCACCGCCCCGAGCAACCGCCAGAACTGGTTGCGCGGATGCGCGTAGTACTGCGCGGCATCGAGCGACGCCTCGCCCGGAAAGCTGCCGAGAATCATCGTGTGCGTATGCGGCCCGACGACCGGCGGAAAGCCCTGCAGCATCACGCCGCTCCGCGCGGCCCGGCGGATCGCGGCCCGTCGCCGTGCGCATCGAGATGGCGCCACAGCGCGGGCAGCATGCATTCGGTGACCATCAACGGCTTGCCGTGCCGCTGGAACACCGAGCGCCGCGCGGCGAACGCATGTGGCGCCCGCGCGCCCTGCAACGCATGGCTCGCGAGCGCATACAGCGGATGACCGGC
Source organism: Burkholderia sp. RF4-BP95 (assembly GCF_001521985.1). NCBI lineage: Bacteria > Pseudomonadati > Pseudomonadota > Betaproteobacteria > Burkholderiales > Burkholderiaceae > Burkholderia > Burkholderia sp. RF4-BP95. The sequence goes on from NZ_LOSX01000016.1 coordinate 135,478, forward strand.
GATCACGCGCCGGCTGACGAGCGTGGAGCGCTCCACCTGCGGATCGCTGTACAGCAGCTCCGCGAGCGGCCGCGTGCGCAACCGCCGCATTGCCTGCCAGACACCCTTGCTGGCCGCGAGCGGCGCGATGCTGTGCGCGGCGACGTACGGCATGCCGTCGACCGACAGGATCACCTCGCGCACCCACATCGGCGCGCGCGGCGCACTGTCGAGCGCGTCCGGTTCGTCGAACCACGGACAGTCGACGGCCTCGCGCGTCACGCGCACGCTCACGCTGCCGAGGCGCGCCAGATGCGCGGTCAGCGAACCGCCGCGCGTCAGCCAGTCGCGCTGATCGAGCGTGCAGCCGGGCCGGGGCGTTTCGCGCCAGCCCGCCCGTGCGCCGTCGAATCGCATCCGCGCGTTCACGCGGTGCGCGACAGCAGCAGCGCGTTGGTCCGCTTCACGAAGCTCGCCGGATCGTCGAGCATCCCGCCTTCGGCCAGCAACGCCTGGTCGAACAGCAGGTGGCACCAGTCGCCGAAATTGGCGCTGTCGGCGTTCAGCTGCTTCACGAGCGCGTGCTCCGGGTTGATCTCGAGGATCGGCTGCATCGCCGGCGCGTTCTGGCCGGCCGCCTTCAGCATCCGCTGCAGGTAGCCGCTCATGTCGTTGTCGTCCGCGACGAGGCACGACGGCGAATCGGTCAGGCGGAACGTGACGCGCACTTCCTTCACCTTGTCGCCGAGCGCTTCCTTCATCTTCTCGACGACCGGCTTGATCGCCTCGCCCGCCTGCTCCTGCGCCTTCTTTTCCTCGTCGTTCAGCTCGCCGAGGTCGAGATCGCCGCGGGCCACGCTCGCGAGCGGCTTGCCGTCGAATTCATGCAGGAACGACAGCATCCATTCGTCGACGCGATCGGTCAGCAACAGCACCTCGACGCCCTTCTTGCGGAACACTTCCAGGTGCGGGCTGTTCTTCGCGGCCTGCCACGTATCGGCGGTCACGTAGTAGATCTTGCTCTGCTCGGGCTTCATGCGCGACACGTAGTCGGCGAGCGACACGTCCTGCGCGTCGGTGTCGCCGTGCGTCGATGCGAAGCGCAGCAGCTTCGCGATCCGCTCGCGGTTCGCGTGATCCTCGCCCAGACCTTCCTTCAGCACCTGGCCGAACGCGCTCCAGAACGTCTTGTACTTTTCCTTGCCGGCGTCCTCTTCCGCGTTCGCGAGTTCCTCGAGCATCGACAGCGCGCGCTTGGTCACGCCTTCGCGGATCGCCTTCACGTCGCGGCTTTCCTGCAGGATTTCACGCGACACGTTCAGCGGCAGGTCGGCCGAATCGACGACGCCCTTCACGAAGCGCAGGTATTGCGGCAGCAGCTGCTCGGCGTCGTCCATGATGAACACGCGCTTCACGTACAGCTTCAGGCCGCCGCGGTAATCGCGGTTCCAGAGGTCGAACGGCGCGTGCGCCGGCACGAACAGCAGCTGCGTGTATTCGCTGCGGCCCTCGACGCGGTTGTGCGTCCACGTGAGCGGATCCTGGTGATCGTGCGCGATGTGCTGGTAGAACTGCGTGTACTGCTCGTCGCTGACGTCGCTCTTCGAACGCGTCCAGAGCGCGCTCGCCTGGTTGACGGTTTCGTCCTCGTCCTTCAGGACCATCTCGCCCTTTTCCTGATCCCACTCTTCCTTCTGCATCAGGATCGGCAGCGCGATGTGGTCGGAGTACTTCTGGATGATCGACTTCAGGCGGTGCGACGACAGCAGCTCGTCCTCGCCTTCGCGCAGATGCAGCGTGATCGTCGTGCCGCGCTGCGCGCGCTCGATCGCGTCGATTGTGAAATCGCCCTCGCCCGCGCTTTCCCAGCGCACGGCTTCGTTCGCCGGCAGGCCGGCGCGGCGCGTCTCGACGGTGATCCTGTCCGCGACGATGAAGCCCGAGTAGAAGCCCACGCCGAACTGGCCGATCAGCGCCGCGTCCTTCTGCTGGTCGCCGGACAGCTTCGTGAAGAATTCCTTGGTGCCCGAACGCGCGATCGTGCCGAGGTTCGCGATCGCCTCGTCGCGGCTCATGCCGATGCCGTTGTCCTCGATCGTGATCGTGCGTGCGGCCTTGTCGAAGCCGATGCGGATGCGCAGATTCGGATCGTTCTCGTACAGCGCGTTGTCCGCGAGCGCTTCGAAACGCAGCTTGTCGGCCGCGTCGGACGCGTTCGACACCAGTTCGCGCAGGAAGATTTCCTTGTTGCTGTAGAGCGAATGAATCATCAGGTGGAGGAGTTGCTTGACCTCTGCCTGAAAGCTCATCGTTTCGTGTGCCATGGATGCTGTTTCCTCTTACATGAATGGTGTTAACCCCGGGCACCCGGCGCACGATGCCGGGGCCGACCGGTTGTTGCCGCCATCTGGGGGCGGCCGGCTGGATTTCAAGGGCTCGGCCGTGTGCTTCGGTGCCTTGTCCGGATGCACGTGTGGGTCGAGTCGCGAATTAGCGCTTTTACCGCGCGAATTTCGGACCGATCCAATGTTCGCGCCGCTTTCAATTCGCTGAAATACCGTATCGCTACCCGAATTGAGAACGAAATGATTCCATGCAGCTTTGAGCTTAATGATCAACCCATCAGCCACTTCCAGATTCGCGGCCTTGAACTGCCGGCATTCTCAGGACTTCCCCCTTACGTCAACGCTCGAACGGCTGCCTGCGTTGCAGAACGCGGACCGATTCCGCCCGGAGAATATTACGTTGTCGACCGACGATCAGGGGGCAGGCTCGGATGGCTGCATGATCGTGTCGGCGGAAAATCGGAATGGTTCGCACTATATGCGGCCGATGGCTCGATTGACGACGCCACACTGTGCGACGACGTGCAACGAGGCCAGTTCCGCCTGCATCCGCGCGGCCTTCGCGGAATCAGCCGTGGATGCATCGTGATCGACAGTCAAAGCGACTTCCGGCGTTTGCGGGAGCTCCTGGTCAACAACGGCCTGCATCCCATACCCGGAAGCATGCTGCGCGCATACGGAATGGTGGCAGTGTGGTGAAGCGGCTACTCCGCATCTGCACGGTCATTGCATGGATTTCGTTTGCATCGCTTGCACTGACCTATTGGTGGATTCGTCATCCCGACCTTGTCCCTGCCCCGCCGCTAGCGCTCTCGCTGTGGCTGGACCGCCTGTTCTCCGCGCACGATTGCGAGTCTTCAGCGAATTTCGATATCTACTACGCACTTGTCGTGTCCGCGGTGGTAGTAAGCCTTCTTACGTTCATCTGCTGCCGGATCTTCGGACGGTTCAATCGATCCCGTATCGAATGACCTCTTGGGCGCCGCGTCCCGGGCGGCGGGATGATGAAGCGCGGCACGCCGCCGTCACGACGCGCGCCGCGCCGCCGCTTCGATATAGCGCGCGAGAAACCCCGGCAGTGCCGGATCGCCGCAGTTCGCGACGTTGAAGCGCGTCCATGTCGACGACGACTGCTGCGGCGAGAACAGGCTTCCCGGAGTCAGCAGGAACCCTTCCTCGTGCGCGGCGGCCGCGAGCGCGTCCGAATCGACGCCCGTGTCGGCCCACAGGAACATCCCCGCCGCCGGCATCGTGAAGAGCCGCAGCCCGGTACGCTCGAGCATCCGCGCGGTCTTGTCGCGCACGCCGTCGAGCCGCGCGCGCAGCCGCTCGACGTGTCGCCGGTAATGCCCTTCGGTCAGGATCTTGTACAACACGCGCTCGTTGAGCTCCGGCGTCGTCATCCCGACCAGCATCTTCTGGTCGGTGACCGCCTTCGCGATCTCCGGCGCGCAGGCGACATAGCCGACCCGCAAATTCGCCGCGAGCGTCTTCGAATAGCTGCCCAGGTAGATCACGCGCTTCAGCTGGTCGAGACTCGCGAGTCGCGTGGCCGGATAGCTCGGTGGGCACAGGTCGCCGTACACGTCGTCCTCGACCACGAGGAAGTCGTACGCTTCGGCAAGCTTCAGGATCCGGAACGCCTGCGCGGCGGACAGCGACGTGCCGGTCGGATTCTGCAGCACCGAATTGATCACGAGCATCTTGGGCCGCCACATCTGCACGAGCGTTTCCAGCGCGTCGAGATCGGGGCCGTCGGGCGTATAGGGCATCCCGACCAGTTGCGCGCCCTGCGACGCGAAGCGGCCGAACATCTGGAACCACGCGGGATCGCCGACGATCACCGCATCGCCGGGCCGCACGTAGATCCGCGAGATCAGGTCGATCGCCTGCGTGATGCCCGACACCAGCACGAGCTGCTCGGGCTTCGCGCCGATCTCGACTTCCGCGAGCCGCGTCTGCAATTGCTGGCGCAGCGGCAGGAAGCCCTGCGCGGTGCCGAAACCGAGCATCTGCGCGCCGGACTGGCGCCCGAGCGCGCGCAGCGCGCCGGTGATCAGCTCGCCGTCGAGCCAGCGGCCCGGCAGGTAGCCGAGACCCGGCCCTTTTTCCGGGCTGACGGTATGCAGCATATTGCGCAGCAGCCAGACGACATCGATCGTGTTGTGCACGGGCGCGGCCTCGGCCACGCGCGCCACGTTGTCGGCCGGCTGCGGGCCGGTGGCCGTGCGCTCGCGCACGTAGAAGCCCGAGCCGCGTCGCGAGTCGAGATAGCCCTGCGCGACGAGCCGTTCGTACGCTTCCACCACGGTAAAGCGCGACACGCTCTTGTCGAGCGCGAGCTTGCGGATCGACGGCATGCGCATGCCGGGCCGGAACACGCGTTCGTCGATGCGGCGCCGCGCCCACTGGACGAGCTGGTCGACGAGCGTGAGCGTGGCCGTATCGTGCGGCGCGGGAATCTGGGCGAGGGGGACGGTGGACATGAGCGGCGACTCCAACTGTACCGAAGGCTATCGCGCCGATTGTACCGTTACTGTGCCGGTGCCGACGATTACAGTTGACCGGAATGGCGATCGTGCGGCTGCCGTCGCGGCCTTGCCGCACGCGGCGCCGCACCGCCGGGCCCGTATCGCGGCCCGGGCACCGGCCGGTTCCGCAACCGCCCGGCGCATCGCCCGCCTACCATGACACTTTCGCTTCCCGACCGACGTTCATGCCAGCCCGCTCCCTGACCCTCGACCATCTCGTGATCGCCGCGCGCACGCTCGACGAAGGCGTGCGCCATGTCGCCGCGTCGCTCGGCATCGAACCGGCCGGCGGCGGCCGCCATCCGCTGATGCGCACCCATAACGCGCTGTTCGGCGCGTGGGGCGGGCTGTACCTCGAAGTGATCGCGATCGATCCCGATGCGCCCGCCACGAGCGACGACGCCACGCCGCCGCGCGCGCGGCTGTTCGGCCTCGACGATCCGGCGATGCATGCCAGGCTCGCGCAGGGCCCGTTCCTCGCGCATTGGGTCGCACGCGTCGACCGCCCGCGCCAGCTCGCGATGTGGCAACGCCAGTACCCGGCGCGCATCGCGCCGGTCGTCGCGATGCGGCGCGGCGACCTGAGCTGGGGTCTCACGGTGCCCGACGACGGCGCGTTCCCCGCTTGGCAAGGCGCCGGCGACGGCCTCGTGCCATCGCTGATCCAGTGGGACAGCCCGCGCCATCCGGCCGAATCGCTGCCGAACGACGGCGTCGCCCTGAAGGCGCTCAAGGGCGTCCACCCGCGTGCAGACGTCATCCGCGAGCAGCTCGACTGGCTCGGCGCGGGCCATCTGCTCGACCTCGACATCGGCGACGCCCCGCCGGCGCTCGTCGCCGAATTCGACACGCCGCAAGGCGCACGCACGCTGCGCTGAACGCCGCTGCCGCCCCTCGATTACACGAAACCCGCAATACGGAGACACCCATTTCATGAATTCGCGCGAAACCCGGGGCATGCTGCTCGGCCTCATCGGCGTGATGATCTTCAGCCTGACGCTGCCGATGACGCGTATCGTCGTCTCCGAACTCAACCCGCTGCTGAACGGGCTCGGCCGCGCGCTCGCCGCGTCGGTGCCGGCCGGCCTGCTGCTGTGGTGGCGCCGCGAACGGCTGCCGACCCGCGCGCAACTGAAAAGCCTCGCGGTCGTGTCGGCCGGCGTGATCATCGCGTATCCGGTGTTCTCCGCCTGGGCGATGAAAACCGTGCCGGCCTCGCACGGCGCGGTCGTCAACGGGCTGCAGCCGCTGTTCGTTGCACTGTACGCGGCGCGGCTGTCGCACGAGCGGCCGTCGAAGGCGTTCTGGGCCAGCGCGCTGGCGGGCAGCGCGCTCGTGATCGCGTTCGCGCTGCGCGACGGCGGCGGCACGGTGCAGGCCGGCGACGCGCTGATGCTCGTCGCGGTCGGCATCGGCGCGCTCGGCTATGCGGAAGGCGCGCGCCTCGCGCGCCAGATCGGCGGCTGGCAGGTGATCTGCTGGGCGCTCGTCGTGTCCGCACCGTTCCTGGTGCTGCCGGTCGGCTGGCTCGCGTGGACGCAGCACGTCGCGCACCCTGCCCCGCTCGCGTTGCGCACGTGGCTCGCATTCGGCTACGTGACCCTTTTTTCGCAATTCATCGGCTTTTTCGCGTGGTACGCCGGGCTCGCCATGGGCGGCATCGCGCGCGTCGGCCAGGTGCAGCTGCTGCAGATCTTCTTCACGATCGCCTTTTCCGCGCTGCTGTTCGGCGAGACGGTGACGCCGTCGACGTGGCTGTTCGCGGCCGCCGTGATCGCGACCGTGATGCTCGGCCGGCGCTCGGCGGTGGCCACGGCCCCGCGTCCCGCTCGCGCCGGTTGATGAGGTGCGCCATAATGTTCGTTTTGCCTGAACGGTTGTGCCCACCCGGCCGCGACGGCCCGGTCGCGCTCCCGCACGCCCACCCGGCCGCGTCGACGCGATCAGCCCGATCGACCTTTCTTGACTGACCACGATATCCGAACGAGGAGACTATGAATCCGAGCGACCTGCATCCGCCGCACTGGCAGCTTTCCGAACGCGCCCGCAAGCTGACGAGCTCTGCGATCCGCGAGATCCTGAAGGTCACGGAACGCCCCGAGGTCATCTCGTTCGCAGGCGGCCTGCCCGCTCCCGCGACGTTCCCGGCCGAACGCATGCGCGCCGCGGCCGACCGCGTGCTGCGCGATGCGCCCGCCGCCGCACTCCAGTACAGCGCGACCGAAGGCTACCTGCCGCTGCGCGAATGGATCGCCGAGCGCTACAGCGTGCGCGTGTCGCAGGTGCTGATCACGACCGGCTCGCAGCAGGCGCTCGACCTGCTCGGCAAGGCGCTGATCGATCCGGACAGCCCGATCCTCGTCGAAACCCCGACCTACCTCGGCGCGCTGCAGTCGTTCTCGCTGTACGAGCCGCGCTACGTGCAGGTGCCGACCGACGAACTGGGCCTGCTGCCCGAGGGCCTCACGCCCGACCTGACGCAAGGCGCGCGCCTGCTGTACGCGCAGCCGAACTTCCAGAATCCGACCGGCCGCCGCCTGCCCGTCGAGCGGCGCCGCGCGCTCGCCGCGTTCGCGCAGTCGAGCCCGTTCCCGGTGCTGGAAGACGACCCGTACGGCGCGCTGAACTATCAGGGCGAGCCGCTGCCGACGATGCTGTCGATGGCGCCCGACCATATCGTGCACCTCGGCACGTTCTCGAAGGTGCTCGCGCCGGGCCTGCGGATCGGCTACATCATTGCCCCCGAGGAACTCCACTTCAAGCTCGTGCAGGCCAAGCAGGCCACCGACCTGCACACGCCGACGCTCACGCAGCGCATCGCGCACGAAGTGATCAAGGACGGCTTCCTCGACGAGCACATCCCGACGATCCGCCAGCTGTACGGCGCGCAATGCGAAGCGATGCTCGCATCGCTCGCGCGCCACATGCCGGAAGGCGTCACGTGGAATCGCCCGGACGGCGGCATGTTCATCTGGGTGAACCTGCCCGCGCAGATCGACAGCATGAAGCTGCTCGAAGCCGCGGTCGCCAACCACGTCGCCTTCGTGCCGGGCGCGCCGTTCTTCGCGAACGACCCGCAGCAGAACACGCTGCGCCTGTCGTTCGTGACGGTGCCGCCGGAGAAGATCGAGGAAGGCGTCGCGCGTCTCGGCAAGCTGCTGCGCGAGCGTCTCTGATCCCCTTTTTCCTGTCACGACTCTCAACGAGGAATCGAACACATGGCTAACGTCTACGACAAACTGAAGTCGCTCGGCATCGAACTCCCGACCGCCGGCGCACCGGCCGCCGCCTACGTGATGAGCGCGCAAAGCGGCAACACGGTCTACCTGTCGGGCCACATCGCGAAGAAGGACGGCAAGGTCTGGGCCGGCAAGCTCGGCGCGGATCTGCAGACGGAAGACGGCAAGGCGGCCGCCCGCTCGATCGCGATCGACCTGCTCGCGACGCTGCACGCGCACACCGGCGACCTGAACAAGGTCACGCGCATCGTGAAGCTGATGAGCCTCGTCAACTCGACGCTCGACTTCACCGAACAGCACGTCGTGACGAACGGTGCGTCGGAACTGATCGCCGAAGTGTTCGGCGACGCAGGCAAGCATGCGCGTTCGGCGTTCGGCGTCGCGCAGATTCCGCTCGGCGCGTGCGTCGAGATCGAACTGATCGCCGAAGTCGCGTAACGGGCGCATCGAGATGACCGGTCGTCTCGTCCGCTTCAAGCAGGTCGACGTCTTCACGTCGGTGCCGTTCAAGGGCAACCCGCTCGCCGTCGTGTTCGACGCCGATTCGCTCGGCGACGACGCCATGCTCGAGATCGCCCGCTGGACGAACCTGTCGGAAACGACGTTCGTCTGCACGCCGACCGATCCGGACGCCGACTATCGCGTACGGATCTTCACGACGGCCGGTGAACTGCCGTTCGCCGGCCACCCGACGCTCGGCACCGCGCATGCGTTCCTGGAAAGCGGCGCGCGGCCGCGCACGCCGGGCCGGCTGATCCAGCAGTGCGGGGTCGGCCGGGTGGCGCTGCGCGAGCAGGCCGGCGGCTGGGCGTTCGCCGCGCCGCCGGCCCGCGTCACGCCGCTCGACCGTTCGGACTACGCGGCGCTGGCTGCCGCGTTGCGCAGCGACGCGATCGACCTGGAAGCCGAGCCGTGCGCGGTGGACAACGGCGCGCCGTGGCTGGTCGTGCGGCTGACGTCGGCCGACGCGTGCATCGGTCTGTCGCCGGATCCGGCCGCGCTGGAGGCGCTCACGCGCCGCTACGGCATGGACGGCCTCGCGGTCTACGCGCCGCACGCCGAAGGCGGCCCCGCGACGTTCGAAATCCGCTGCCTGATGACGGGCGGCAACTTCGGCTTCGGCGAGGACCCGGTCACCGGCAGCGCAAACGCCGCGCTGGCCGGGCTGCTGACGCGGCAGGAACGCCGTCCCGGCCAGTCGTATACGGCCCGCCAGGGTACGGCGATCGGCCGCGACGGCCGCATCTCCGTCAGCTATGACGAAGATGGCACCACGTGGATCGGCGGCCACGTCGTCACGGTCGTCGACGGCACCTTCCGGTCGCCCGTGTAACATTTCGCGATGTGCGCCGGCGCCGGCCCGCCCGGCGCCCCTACGATTCGCCCAACTATCGCAAAAGCGTTCCAGCCAGTAATATCGGGCCTAATCCGTTGTTTCGGAGGTCTGTCCATGGTTGCGTGTCCCGCGAACGAACAGACGTCGGGACAACCCGAACCATAGCCAGCCATCCTGACGGATGACGCACGCGAGCAGGACGCCGCCCTCTCAGATGAGCTCCGCCCGGTCAAACCACACGCCGCCGACCCGGCCGCTGCGCGCGCCGCGCAAGTCGCGCCGGCGCGCGCTGTTCGCGATCCCGCTGCTCGGGATGCTGGCGCTCGCGCTGCTGTGGGCGGTGATCGTCGCGCGGCTGTCGGTCGAAAAGGACAGCGCATACAAGGAAGCGGCGGCTTCCGCGGCGATCCTGTCGTCCGCGCTCGAACAGCACACGGTCAAGGCCATCCATCAGGTCGACCAGATCACCCGCTTCGTCAAGTTCGAATTCGAGAAATCGCCCGCGCACTTCAACCTCGCGAGCGCGGTCGAAAAAGGCGTCGTGCCGAGCGACACGCTGATCCAGGTTTCGCTCGTCAACGCGAAGGGCGTCCTGTTCGCGAACACGGCCGAACTCCATCCGAAGCCGATCAACCTGGCCGACCGCGAGCACTTCAAGGTCCACCTCGCGCACAACGACGATCGCCTGTACATCAGCAAGCCCGTGCTCGGCCGCGTGTCGAGCCACTGGACGCTGCAGATGACGCGGCGCCTGAACAATCCGGACGGCAGCTTCGCGGGCATCGTCGTGGTGTCGGAAGACCCGAGCTACTTCACGAACGACTTCTACAACAACGCGGCGATCGGCAAGGAAGGCGTGATCGCCGTGGTGTCCGACACGGGCACCGTCCTCGCGCGGCGAACCGGCTCGCTCAACAACGCGCCCGGTGCGTTCTCCGCGTCGGGCGTCTATCCGATCGCCGAGCGCGTGACGGGCACGATCATCGACCCGATCGACGGCGTGACGCGCATCGTGTCGTACCGCCACCTCGACGGCTATCCGCTCGCGGTGATGGTCGGGCTGTCGCAGTCTGAGGAATTCGCGGACTACTACCACACGCGCAACGTCTATCTGCTGATGACGAGCTTCATCACGCTCGCGATGCTCGCATTCTTCGGCGTCGCGACGGGGTTGATCGGCAAACTGCTCGGCCGCGAGCGCGAGATGACCCAGCTCGCCGAATACGACCTCCTCACCGGCCTCGCGAACCGCTACGCGACGCTGCGCGGGCTGCGCAACGACGTGTCGATGCCGGCCAGCCTGTCGAGGCTCGGCCTGCTGTTCATCGACCTCGACAACTTCAAGACCGTCAACGACACGCTCGGCCACAACGCCGGCGACATCGTGCTGCAGATGACCGCGTCGCGGCTGTCGGATGCCGTCGGCGACGAAGGGTCGCTCGCGCGGATCGGCGGCGACGAGTTCGTCGTCGTGATGAAGGGCGACGACGTCGAACGGCGCGCGGTGCGGCTCGCGGAAGCGATCATCCGGATGTTCGCCGAGCCGTTCGACGTGCGCGGCAGTTCGTTCGTGCTGCACGCGAGCATCGGCATCGCGCTGCACACCGTCGCGAACGAAAGCGAGATCGACCTGCTGAAGAAGGCCGACCTCGCGATGTACAGCGCGAAGGACGCGGGCAAGAACTGCTACCAGTTCTACGCGCCGCACCTGTCGCATCGCGCGGACCACCTGATGCGCTGGGAACAGCAATTGCGCGTCGCGCTCGCCGAGGGGCAACTGTTCCTCGCCTACCAGCCGAAGATCGACCTGACGCACCGCACGATCACCGGCTTCGAGGCGCTCGCGCGCTGGGATCACCCCGAGCACGGCATCATCTCCGCGAACGAATTCATTTCGATTGCCGAGTCGACGGGCCTGATCGTGCCGATCGGCGACTTCGTGATCCGCACCGCGTGCGAACAGATCGCGCGCTGGCGCGACGACGGCCACGACACGCTGACGCTCGCGGTCAACATCTCGCCGGTGCAGTTCTGGCGCGGCGACCTGATCGAGACGATTTCGCAGGCGCTGCAGGACACCGGCATCGAGGCGAACCGGCTCGAAATCGAGATCACCGAGACCGCGATGATGGAATATCCGGAGCTCGTGTCCGAGAAGATCGTCGCGTTGAAGAAGCTCGGCATCCGGATCGCGCTCGACGATTTCGGCACCGGCTATTCGTCGCTGTCGTACCTGCACCGCTTCTCCGTCGATACGCTGAAGGTCGACCGCTCGTTCGTGCAGGCGATCCCGAACGATCGCAGCGTGTGCGTGATGGTGTCGTCGATCGTGCATCTCGCGCGCTCGCTCGGCCTGACGGTGGTCGTCGAAGGCACCGAAACCGAGGAGCAGATCGCGTGGCTGTCCGCGCTCGGCGAGATCGAGGCGCAGGGCTTCCTGTTCTCCCGCCCCGTGCCGGCCGACGCGATCCCGGCGCTGATCGCGCGCTTCGGCGTGCGCGGCGACCGGCCGAGTGTCCTCGCGCACCGCGCAACCGGCAGCACGGGCGCCTGAGCCCGCGGCCCGCGCGGCCATGTTGCGCAGCACACCGATTATTTCGGTTTCCGATCCGGTTGTTTAGTTCATTAACTAGCGTTTTCGCGCATGGCAGTGTCACGATGCGCGGCGGACAATCGGGAGGGCCATCGTGTCGGCGGGCCGCCGGCACGTTTCCACGCGCGAGACCAGGCCCAGCGCCAACAGCACCGTCATGACAACCATCGAAGTCGAAGCGGCCGAACGTGTCGAACAGACACAGGCATCCCTATGGGCCTTGTTCAAGGTCGTGGCCGGCATTTCCGCCGTGTCGTGGGGCGGGCTTTCGATGATGGCGCAGCTCGAACGCCACTACGTCGACCGGTTGCAGCGCATCGAGCCGCACGTGTTCGCCGATCTCGTCGCCCTTGCATGGCTCGTGCCAGGCCCCGTCGGCTGCAATGTCGCGGTGCAGGTCGGCCAGACGCTGCACGGCCGCATCGGCGCATGGATCGCCGGCATCGCGAGCGTGCTGCCGTTCTCCGTGCTGATGACGCTGTTCGCGATCTTCTATCGCACGCCGATCGTGCGCTCGCTCGCCGCGCCGATGCTGATCAATCACTTCGGGATGGTGCTCGCCGCGCTGATCGGCGTCACGTGGGTCAAGCAGTTGCGCACGCTCGCGAGCACGCGGCTCGAACGAGCGATCGCCGCGCTCTCGACGATTCTGCTCGCTTTCGCGCATAGTCCGGCCGCTTTCGTCGGGATTCTCTTCGCTGCGTTCGCAGCCGGCTGGCTGACCGGGCCGCCGCAACACGACGCGGTCGACTTCACGCTGTCCAAACGCGACCGCAACCTGCTCGTGCTGCTCGCCGTGCTCGTCGCGCTGTTCGCGCTGCCGCTGCCCGGCGACTACCAGGAGACGCTGCTGTGGCCCCGGCTCGCCGGCGCGGGCATGACGCTGTTCGGCGGCGGCTTCTCCGCGCTGCCCGTGCTCAAGACGCTGTTCGTGTCGCCGGCCACCGGCATCTCCGATCACGACTTCACGCTCGCGTTCGCGCTGTCGCCGGTGTCGCCCGGCCCGCTGCTGAACGTCGTGCCGTTTCTCGGCTACCTGACCGACGGCTGGACCGGCGCGCTGCTCGCGACCGCCGCGCTGTTCATTCCGTCGGGGTGTCTCGTCGTGTTCGCGCAGAACCATCTCTTCCGGCTCAAGCGCCACTCGCGCTTCGAGCACGGGATGCGCCTGCTGCGCGCGGCGACGACGGGTTTTCTCGTCGTCGCCGTCGTGAGGATCCTGCACCGCGAACCGGCCGATCCCGTCTACTGGCTCACGGGCGCCTTCGCGACGCTGTGCTTCGCGCGCTTCAAGGTGCCCGTGTACGCCGTCTACGGTGCGGTCGCGATCGTATGCGGCGGATGGCTGTTGTGGGCCGCCATCGCGCACTGACGGCAGTCCCTCCCACCACCGCCGGACGATTGCCGCTCAGCTCGCCTGCACCGCGACGCGGCGCGCGACCCAGCGTGCACGCAGCGCGTCGTACGCGAGGTTGAAGCAGAACGTGTACGGCAGGAAGAACAGCACGATGCCGAGGTCGAGCAGCAGCGCCTCGACGAGGCTCACGTTCAGCCACCACGCCGCCACCGGCACCACCATCGCGACGAGGCCGAGCTCGAACACGACCGCGTGCGCGATCCGCATCCCGAGCGTGCGCGTGAGGCCGGCGCGGCGCTCGAAACGGTCGAACAGCGTGTTGAACGTCATGTTCCAGGCCATCGCGATCAGCGACACCATCACCGTCAGCACGCCGACGTGCGACACCGGCATGTCGAGCAGCCATGCGCCGATCGGCGCGCACAGCGCGATCGCCACCAGCTCGAACGTCAGCGCGTGAACGAGGCGTTCCGTCACCGTTTTGTTCATCTGTTTCATCGTTCCCTCCAATTCGGTTGTGCAGCAAATGTCGGCCATTTTGATCGGCGTACATGCATGAATCCAGTTTGATACCATCGGTTTTACAGATACAACGATGTGAGATCCACGCATGCGCCACGCCCCCGAAGCCCTGCTCGCCTTCGCCGAAGCCGCGCTGCTCGGCTCGTTCACGGCTGCCGCGCGCAAGCTCGGCAAGCGCCAGTCGACGGTGTCCGAAGCGATCGCGAACCTCGAGATCGATCTCGGCGTGCAGCTGTTCGACCGCTCGACGCGCACACCGACGCTGACCGATGCCGGACGCGCGCTGCTGCCGCAGGTGCAGCGCGCACTGGAAGCCGGCGCGGCGATCGACCGCATCGCCGCGCGGCTCGCGCAGGGAGAGGAAGCACGGCTGACGCTCGTCGTGTCCGATACGTATCAATCGAAGCGTTACGAGGAAACCTTGATGGCGCTCGAGCGGCGCTTTCCGACGCTGGAACTCGAGTGCCAGATTGCCGAACACGAGGACGTGCTCGACCTGATCCAGCAGGGCCGCGCACAGCTCGGGCTGATGGCCGCGCGCGCCGTCTACCCGCCCGATATCGGCGCGGCGACGGTGGCGGAGGAATCGGAGATCGGGCTGTTCGTCGGGCGCACGCACGCGCTGGCGGCCTGCGGCGACGCTGACGTGCCGCATTCGGCGCTGCGCGACGCGCGCGAGCTGCGCCTCAACACGTACGTGAAACCGGAGGATCGCGGCGCCGACGACCGGATCGTCATCGGCACGCAGCGCTGGCTCGCGCCGAGCTACCTGATGCTGCTGGAGATGGCGGTGCTGGGGTTCGGCTGGGCCGAGCTGCCGCGCTGGATGGTCGAGCACTTCGCGCGCGATCGCCTCTGCGAGCTGCGCTCGCGCGGCTGGCCGCGCCGCGTGCGGGTCGATGCGGTGTGGTCGCGCAACCGGCCGCTCGGCCCGGCCGGCGCGTGGCTGCTCGACGCGATGCTGGCCGCGTAGCGGCGCGCGGCATCGCGCCGGCGGCAGGCGCCGAACGGCGCCGCAAGGTCAGGTGTTCGCGATCAGAACCCGCGCGACAGCACGGCCGCGCCGATCGTCACGACGCCGAGCACGAGGTTGACGACGACGAGCAGGCGCACCGTGTTCACCGCGCGCGCGCCGTCCGGCCAGTTCTGCGCCTGCACCGCGCGGCGGATGCGCGGGAACAGCGCGAAGCGGATGTGGCCGAAGATCAGCATCATCACGACACCGAGCCCCGCCATCGCGTGCAGCGTCCACGTCGCGTGCGCGCCGCCGAATGCCGTGAGCAGGAAACCGCCGGACAGCAGGATCACGATCACCGAGCCCGACACCCAGTTGAAGAAACGGCCGAACACGCCCTCGATCAGCGGCAGTCGCAACTGCGGCGTCAGGTCGGACAGCGCCGGGCGCAGGCAGAAGTTCGCGAAGACCATCCCGCCCACCCACACGGCGACGGCCAGCAGATGAAGAAACAGCGCGACGGCAACGGCGTGGGACATGGCGGCAATCCTGGTATGAGTTGTGTGCAACGAACGGCCGCGTCATGCGCGGTCTCGAGCGACGTTCGACCGGCGCGCCGCCGCGCGGTTCAGACCCCTGGCGGAATTTCACAATATTTTGCAAGTTCCGCGTGACGGCGCCACTCGCGCTTACCTGAGTATGTCGCGCAAAAAAGAACCGGCCGCACACCCGCCGAAGCGGAGGTGCGGCCTTCGATGCCGATCGAACCGGCCAACGGATGCGGCGTCAGCCGAGCAGCGGACGCAGCTCGTTGACGACCTTGAGCTTCGTTTCCGGCGCGCGGCCCTTGCGTGCACGCTTGCCGACGTGCGGCGCGAGTCCCGCGTACGACAGCGTTTCGTCCTGCGCCTTGCCGCCGCGACCGGTGCCGATCAGCACCACGCCGGCCGGGTCGATCGCGAGCGCCTGCACGAGCGTTTCCTTGTCGTCGAGCGCCATCAGGATCACGCCGCGACCGCCGCCCGACAGCGTCTTCATCTCGTCCATCCCGAACACCAGCAGACGGCCGCCGCTCGACAGGCACGCAACCTGCGTCGCGTTCGGCAGCACGGGCATCGGCGCGAGCGGCACCGCGCCCGCATCGATGGTCATGAACGACTTGCCGGCCTTCACGCGGCTCACCATGTCGCCGACCTTCGCGAGGAAGCCGAAGCCGTTGCTCGACGCGAGCAGCAGTTGCTGGTCGGCCGGCGCCGCGTAGTAGTGCATCAGGTGCGAGCCCGACTCGAGCTCGATCAGCGACGTCACCGGCACGCCGTCGCCGCGCCCGCCCGGCAGCACCGACACGTCGACCGAGTACACGCGGCCGCTGCTGCCCCACGCGATCAGTCGATCGGGCGTGCGGCACTGGAACGCCGCATACAGGTGATCGCCTGCCTTGAACGAGAAGCCGGCCGGGTCGAGCCCGTGCCCCTTCAGCGCACGCACCCAGCCCTTCTGCGACACGACGACCGTCACCGGCTCGTCGACGACCTTCGCCTCGAACGTCGCGCGCTTTTCCTGCTGGATCAGCGTGCGGCGATCGTCGCCGTACTGCTTCGCATCGGCCTCGATCTCCTTGATCATCAGCCGCTTCATCGCGCTTTCGTTCGCGAGCAGTTCCTCGAGCTTCGCCTTCTCGTCGCGCAGCGCCTCGAGTTCCTTCTCGATCTTGATCTTCTCGAGCCGCGCAAGCTGACGCAGGCGGATTTCGAGGATGTCTTCGGCCTGGCGGTCGCTGAGACCGAACGCGCTCATCAGCGCGGCCTTCGGCTCATCCGACTCGCGGATGATGCGGATCACCTCGTCGATGTTCAGGAAGACGATCATCCGCCCTTCGAGGATGTGGATGCGGTCGTCGACCTTCGCGAGACGATGGCGGCAGCGGCGCGTCATCGTCAGCTGGCGGAACTTCACCCATTCGTCGAGGATCGTCAGCAGCCCCTTCTGGCCCGGCCGGCCGTCGGCGCCGATCATCACGAGGTTCAGTGTCGCGTTCGACTCGAGGCTCGTGTACGCGAGCAGCGTGTTCACGAATTCCGTCTGGTCGATCGTGCGCGACTTCGGCTCGAACACGAGCCGCACCGCCGCTTCCTTGCCCGACTCGTCGCGCACCGCGTCGAGCAGGTCGAGCATCGCCTTCTTGGTGTTGAGCTGCTCGGGCGTGAGCGTCTTCTTGCCGAGCTTGAGCTTCGGGTTGGTGAGTTCCTCGATTTCCTCGAGCACCTTCTGGCCCGACGTGTTCGGCGGCAACTCGGTGACGACCAGCTGCCACTGGCCGCGCGCGAGATCCTCGATCTTCCAGCGCGCGCGCACCTTCAGGCTGCCGCGGCCGGTTTCATAGGCCGCCGCGATTTCGGTGTCGCTCGAGATGATCTGGCCGCCGCCCGGGAAGTCCGGGCCGGGGATCAGGTTCATCAGCTCCGCATGCGTGAGCTTCGGATTGCGGATCAACGCGACCGCCGCCGCCGCGACCTCGCGCAGGTTGTGCGACGGAATCTCGGTCGCGAGACCGACCGCGATGCCCGACGCGCCGTTCAGCAGCACGAACGGCATGCGGCTCGGCAGCGTCTTCGGTTCCTCGAACGAGCCGTCGTAGTTCGGCATGAAGTCGACCGTGCCCTGGTCGATCTCGTCGAGCAGCAGCTTCGAGATCGGCGTGAGCCGAGCTTCGGTGTATCGCATCGCCGCCGCGCCGTCGCCGTCGCGCGAGCCGAAGTTGCCCTGCCCGTCGATCAGCGGATAGCGCAGCGAGAAATCCTGCGCGAGACGCACGAGCGCGTCGTATGCCGACTGGTCGCCGTGCGGGTGGTATTTACCGAGCACGTCGCCGACCACGCGCGCCGACTTCACCGGCTTCGCGTCCGGGCCGAGGCCCATTTCGTTCATCGCGAACAGGATCCGGCGCTGCACCGGCTTCTGGCCGTCGCACACGTCGGGCAGCGCGCGGCTCTTCACGACGCTGACCGCGTAGCTGAGGTACGCCTGCTCCGCGTAGTTGCCGAGCGTCAGCGCATCGGCGTCCGGTGCGTCGGATCCGGCGAAGAGATCGGAAGTATTGTCGTCCATCTGAATTCCGTATTCGTAAGTGGCGTGAGGCCGGGCCGGGCGTCATGCCCGGCCGCGCGGATTTAGATGTCCGCTTCGACGTCGTTGCCCTTTTCCTCGAGCCAGCCGCGCCGCGCGGCTGCCTCGCCCTTGCCCATCAGCATCGTCATGCGCGCGACGGTCGCCTCGTAGTCGAGTTCGCCGAGCTTCACCGGCATCAGGCGGCGCGTGTCGGGGTTCATCGTCGTGTCCCACAACTGCTCCGCGCTCATTTCGCCGAGACCCTTGAAGCGGCTGATGCTCCACTGCGTTTCGCGCACGCCGTCCTTGCGCAGCTTGTCGAGCGTCGCCTCGAGTTCGCCTTCGTCGAGCGCATAGAGCTTCTGCGCGGGCTTCTTGCCGCGCGCGGGCGCATCGACGCGGAACAGCGGCGGCCGCGCGACATGCACGTGACCGCGCTCGATCAGCTGCGGGAAATGCTTGAAGAACAGCGTGAGCAGCAGCACCTGGATGTGCGAGCCGTCGACGTCCGCGTCCGACAGGATGCAGATCTTGCCGTAGCGCAGGTTCGACAGGTCGACGGTGTCGTCGGGGCTGTGCGGATCGACGCCGATCGCGACCGAGATGTCGTGCACCTCGTTGTTCGCGAACAGGCGGTCACGCTCGGTTTCCCATGTGTTCAGCACCTTGCCGCGCAGCGGCAGGATCGCCTGGTATTCCTTGTCGCGGCCCATCTTCGCGGAACCGCCCGCCGAGTCGCCCTCGACGAGGAACAGTTCGTTGCGCGCGATATCTTCCGTCTCGCAGTCGGTCAGCTTGCCCGGCAGCACCGCGACGCCCGAGCTCTTGCGCTTCTCGACCTTCTGGCCGGCGCGCGTGCGCGCCTGCGCCTGCTTGATCACCAGTTCGGCGAGCTTCTTGCCGTGCTCGACGTGCTGGTTCAGCCACAATTCGAGCGCCGGACGCGAGAACGACGATACGAGCTTCACCGCGTCGCGGCTGTTCAGACGCTCCTTGATCTGCCCCTGGAACTGCGGATCGAGCACCTTCGCGGACAGCACGAACGACACGCGCGCGAACACGTCTTCCGCGAGCAGCTTCACGCCCTTCGGCTGCAGGTTGTGCAGTTCGACGAAGCTCTTGACCGCCTGGTAGAGACCGTCGCGCAGGCCCGACTCGTGCGTGCCGCCGGCCGGCGTCGGGATCAGGTTCACGTACGACTCGCGCACGAGCGATCCTTCCTCGCTCCAGGCGACGACCCACGACGCGCCTTCCCCTTCGGCGAAGGTTTCGTCGGTCGAACGCGCATCGGCGAAGCGCTCGCCTTCGAACAGCGGAATCAGCAGCTCGCTGCCGTTCATCTCGTCGAGCAGATAGCCGCGCAGGCCGTCCTCGTACTTCCACGCCTGACGCTCGCCGGTCTTCTCGTTGACGAGCACGACCTCGACGCCCGGCAGCAGCACGGCCTTCGAGCGCAGCAGACGCTGCAGCTCGCCGAGCGGCAGGTTCGGCGAATCGAAATACTTCGGATTCGGCCAGACCTGCACGCGCGTGCCGGACTTCTTCTCGCCGCGGCCCGCGCCTTGCGTCGCGAGCGGCTTCACGACGTCGCCTTCGGCGAAGCCGAGCTCGGCGATCTTGCCGTCGCGCCAGACCGTCACGTCGAGACGCGTCGCGAGCGCGTTCGTCACCGACACGCCGACGCCGTGCAGGCCGCCCGAGAACGTGTACGCGCCGCCGGCGGCCTTGTCGAACTTGCCGCCCGCGTGCAGGCGCGTGAACACGATCTCGACGACCGGCACGCCCTCTTCGGGGTGCATCCCGAACGGGATGCCGCGGCCGTCGTCCTCGACCGACACCGACTGGTCGGCATGCAGCGTGACCGTGATCTGCTTGCCGTAGCCGCCGAGCGCCTCGTCGGACGCGTTGTCGATGACTTCCTGAATGATGTGCAGCGGATTTTCGGTACGGGTGTACATGCCGGGCCGCTGCTTGACCGGCTCGAGACCCTTGAGCACCTTGATCGATGCTTCGCTATAGGCCGCGCTGGGCTTCTTCGTTGACATAGGCGCTGAATTTCGTCATTCATCGGGACGTTGTCCACACCTCGTGTGGATAACGTCGTGGACAAAACGTTGAGTTCCGTAAAAAAGCGAATCGAAACAACGGTGTGCTTGGACTGCTCCGAAAGCGGGCGCGCGGCGTTCGCTGCGCTGCCCGGGACGCGCGGTATTTTACTGGTTCCGCGTGGCGCGCCGTCGCAAGTTCAATTACACGGCGCACGGGGCGTCAGACCGGCTTGCGCTTTGCCTCGAGCGTCTCCCACCGTTCGAGCGCGGCGAGGAGCTCGTCGTCGATCGCCGCGAACCGTTCGGTCAGGCGCGTGCCTTCCTGCGGATCCTTCGCGAAGATCGAACCGTCCTCCAGCTGCGCGTTGATCGTCTTCTGCTCTTCCTCGAGCGCCGCGATCTTCTCCGGCAGTGCATCGAGTTCGCGCTGCTCGTTGAACGACAGCTTCACCGTGCGCTGTGCGTTGCGGCCGGCCGCGCTTTTCGCCGCGTCTTCCTTGACCGGCGCCGCCTCCTTCACCGCGCGCTTCGCCGCCTCCTGCTGCGCGAGTTGCTGCGAACGCTCGCTCTGGATCTGCCAGTCGGTGAAGCCGCCGACGTATTCGCGCCACTTGCCGTCACCCTCGGCCGCGATCACCGACGTGACGACGTTGTCGAGGAACGCGCGATCGTGGCTGACGAGCAGCACCGTGCCGTCGTAGTCGGCCAGCAGTTCTTCGAGCAGTTCGAGCGTCGGGATGTCGAGGTCGTTGGTCGGTTCGTCGAGCACCAGCACGTTGGCCGGCCGCGCGAACAGGCGCGCGAGCAGCAGCCGGTTGCGCTCACCGCCCGACAGCGACTTCACCGGCGAGCGTGCGCGCTCCGGCGCGAACAGGAAGTCGCCGAGATAGCTCATCACGTGCTTGCGCACGCCGCCGATCTCGACCCATTCGCTACCGGGGCTGATCGTGTCGGCCAGGCTCTTTTCCTGGTCGAGCTGCGCGCGCATCTGGTCGAAATAGGCGACCTGCAGGTTCGTGCCGGTGCGCACCGTGCCCGCGTCGGGCTTCAGTTCGCCGAGGATCAGCTTGAGCAGCGTGGTCTTGCCGGCGCCGTTCGGGCCGACGAAACCGATCTTGTCGCCGCGCATGACCGTCGTCGAGAAGGTGTCGACGACCGTGCGATCGCCGTAGCGCTTCGTCACGTCCGTCAACTCCGCGACGATCTTGCCCGACTTCTCGCCCTGCGCGACGTCGAGCTTCACGTTGCCCTGCGAATTGCGGCGCTCCGCGCGCTCGTTGCGCATCTGCACGAGCCGCGCGATGCGCCCGACGCTGCGCGTGCGGCGCGCCTCGACGCCCTTGCGGATCCACACTTCTTCCTGCGCGAGCAGCTTGTCGAACTTCTCGTTTTCCACGCGCTCGACTTCGAGCTGCTGCGCCTTGCGCGTCTGATACGCGGAGAAATTGCCCGGATACGACAGCAGCCGGCCGCGGTCGAGCTCGACGATGCGCGTCGCGACGCGGTCGAGGAACGCGCGATCGTGGGTGATGAACAGCAGGCCCGCGCGCTGCGCGACGAGCAGTTCTTCCAGCCAGCGGATGCCGTCGAAGTCGAGGTGGTTGGTCGGTTCGTCGAGCAGCAACACGTCGGGCTGGAGCACGAGCGCGCGCGCCAGCGCGACACGCTTCTGCATCCCGCCCGACAGCGCGTCGACCTGCGCGTCGCCGTCCGTCAGGCCGATCTGCGCGAGCGTCATCGACACGCGCGTACGCCAGTTCCATGCATCGTGGGCATCGAGCGACGACTGCAGCGCGTTCATCCGCGCGAGCAACGCGTCGTGCTCGGCGCCTTCGGGCGTCTCCGCGAGGCGGTGCGCGATCGAATCGTATTCTTCGAGCACTTCGCGCGTGTGCGTGAGCCCCGACGCGACGGCATCGAACACGGTCGCGCCCGGTTCGAATTCGGGCTCCTGCGGCACGTAGACGGTCACGAGCTCCTGCTGGCGCGTGATCAGCCCGTCGTCGGGCTTCGCCAGCCCGGCGACGATCTTCAGCAGCGACGACTTGCCCGCGCCGTTGCGACCGATCAGGCCGACGCGCTCGCCGGCCTCCAGCGAGAAATCCGCGTGATCGAGCAACGCGACGTGACCGAACGCGAGTTGCGCGCCGGTAATGGAATAAAGCGACATGGGGAGACGGCGAAGAGAGAAATCGGAAGCGCCCATTGTACCGGTGGCGGACGCCTGCGCCGGGATGGCCGGACGGACTAGGCCGGTGCGCGGTTCATTTCGTGCCGCGGCGGCATGACGGCGCGCCCGGCGGACGGGGCCGGCATGCGATGCGGCGATGTTGCGCAGCCCCCGCGGCGGGCATCCGGCCGCAGCTTCCCGGCCGGGTGCCTGCATGCGGGCGGTGCGATTACTTCACGTTGACCGAGATCGTCGAGCTCAGTTCGGGACCGTACGAGCGGTGCGCGCCGTCGCCGAGTTGCAGCGTCAGCGTGTGCTGGCCGGGCGGCAGCGTCACGTCGGTTTCGGTCTGGCCCTTGCCGAAATGCAGCGAATGGTCCGTCGCGGGGATCACGTCGCCCTTCGGCACCGGCTTGCCGTCGATCAGCAGGTGATGGTGGCCCGTATCCGGCGTCATGTCGCCGGCCGGCTTGAGCCCCATGCCTTCGAGGCCGAACTTCACGTGCACGGGGCTCGACACCGTCGCGCCGTCCTTCGGCTCGACGAAGAACACGCGCGCCTCGGCACGCGCGAGCGTCGACACGGCCAGCGCCGCGACACATACCGCACCCGCGATCCACTTCTTGTTGAGCATCGTTTCCTCCTTCAGATTGAAAGGCTCACGAAGCATACACTGCGTGCGCGGCCCGCGCGATGACGTCCGTTGTTCGCGATGCGCACGTTTAAAACGACGTTGCAGAGGCGTTCGGCGAAATTCCGGTACCATTGCGCCTTTCGTCCGCCGGCCACGCCGCGGACGGCATCACAGATTTTCATCATTCCGAGCACCACATGAGCGAAGTAACCGAATACCAGAGCTGGGTCTGCCTGATTTGCGGGTGGGTCTACAACGAAGCGGAAGGCCTGCCCGACGAGGGCATCCCCGCCGGCACCCGTTTCGCCGACATTCCCGCCGACTGGCGCTGCCCGCTGTGCGACGTGGGCAAGGAAGATTTCGTCGTCGTCGATTTCTGATTCGGGCTTCCGGACACGATCGAGCGCGCGCGGCGCGCATCGGCACGCATTCCGTCCGCCGATGCGCCGCGCGTTTGCTATACTCTGCGCGCTGTCCACATCGCCGTCCCGTTCGCGTCTTCTGTGCGTGAAACTGCGGACATGGCTCTCCCCGTAGTTCAATGGATAGAACAAGCGCCTCCTAAGCGCTAGATACAGGTTCGATTCCTGTCGGGGGGACCAACAATTTCCCGATTTTCCGCCCTGTTCCAAACCCGCGTCGCCCGCATTTGCTGCATCCGGGCGCTGGGTCGTGCACGTGCCCACCTAGTCGCTGCTCGGCCGCAACCACCTCCATCGGGCTTTGCCACGACGCCCACCCGCCTTCCGGCCTCACCGCCCCGTCACTGCATCAACCCCGTCCTGACCTGCGGCAGCAGACTCGCATTCGCGCCCGTCACGGCAAACGTCCCCGTCGGCGACGCCCCGGCCGGCAGCACCAGCAGACTGCCGTCCCCGAGCCGATTCGCATCGACGACGATCTGGTTCGCCGCGCAACCATTCGTCAACAACCAGACCGGCAAGCCGGCAATCGACGAGAACGTGTTGCCCGTCACACTGAACGAACAGACGTTCCCGTACGCCCGGAAACCCGCATAGCCGGAGCCCGACACGCGGTTGTCCGCCACCGTGACGTCCGACACGGTTCCCGACCACGTATCCAGCTCGATCGCGGCCTGCTGCGTCGGCTGCAGCCCGTTGTTCACGTTCGCGTTCTGGATGTTGGTCACGGTATTGCCCTTGATGACGACGTTCGAAGACCCGTAGGTTTTCCAGCTGTCTTCCTGCGCGACCAGAATCCCCGCCGCCTTCTCGACGCCGTCGACCGTATTGCTCGAGATCGTTACCGCCTGCCCGCCGACGACGGTGATGCCGCGCCCCCACGCGTTGCCCGACACCGCGTTATGGTCGATCAGCACGTTGTTGCTCAGGCGGCCGTCGCCGAGATAGCTGACCACGGCGATCAGATCGTCGCCGGTGCCGGCCACCGTATTGTTCTGCACCAGCACGTTGGCCGAACCGTAAGTCGTATGGATGCCGTCGGCCAGCGTCGCCCGCACGGTATTGCCCACGATCGCGATACCGTTGCCGCCGAACACGAAGATCCCGGCGCTCGCGCCGCCCTGGATCGTCACGCCGAGCACCTGGACGTCCGAGCCCGTCACCTCGACTTTCGTCGACTCGGGCGTCGTGAGGCGCGTCGTGCCGGTGCCGGCCAGCGTCACGCCGACGAGCGTCGAACCGGCACCGCGCATCTCGATCGTCTGGTCGGCCGGATTCGTGGCGGCCAGCGTCGCGCCGTATCCGGAAATCACCGCCTGGGGCGCCGTCACGGCAAGCGAATGCCCGACGACGTAGCGTCCCGGTGCGATGACCAGGCGTTGGCCGGCACGCAGGCTGTCGAATGCCTTCTGCAACGCGTCGGCCTGGTCGCTGCCGTCGGCGGCCGGGAAGACCGTCACATCGGCGACGGGAATGGGCGTGGTGCCATTGGAGGGCTGACGCGTTGCACCGGACGCCGTACCGGTCGCCCCGGCGGTCGACACAGGGCTGCCGGAATTCGTCGATGAAGCCGATGCGCCGGATGCAGGACCGGCAGGTGCGATGGACGATGTCGATGTGCCCGCAACGGTCTGCGTACCTGCGGCAGCGTTGTCGTCACCGCCGCCACATGCGGCAAGATAAAGGCAGAGCGCGGCAAACGTCGCCCGATCGACTGTACGCATACGAAGTTCCGCTAGCCCAAATTGGCGTCATCGTAAGTACGCTTGATCACTTTGTAAATGAATTCCACATTTCACCTGTGAAATATTTCGTTATCCTCTTTCATTCATCGCCGCGTCGTCACGACGGCATGCGACACGCGATCGCACCCTGACCGAGCGCAGTCGACATGTACCGGAGATTACGTAGAATCCCGAACCTTCATCTGCACACGGACCTCGACCATGATTCGAACACTCGCGGCCTTGGCCATGTTTTCGGCGCTGATCTGCACGGCGAATGCCGCCGATGTCGCAAGCGCGACCGGCAAACGCTGATCGCGATGCGCGAGCAGACGGTCACCGCGTTACGCGCGCGCCTTGGCGAAGACGTGGTAACCGGCGAACTCACCGCGCACGCGAACCTCGATGCGATCGGGCGCTTCTACGTGACGCTGCAACAAGGGATGTCGATTCAGACGCGCTACGGCGCGAGCCGTCGCGATCTGGAGGTGGCCGCGCAAACCGCGCTGGCCGCATGGCCGGCGCTCGCGGACGCGAGCGGCGGATAACGTAACGGGCTCCGGAGAGAAACCCGCAAGACCGCGCGGTCATGCAGCGGCAAGCACCCCGCATGACCGCGCCGGTCGGTGCGTTACTGCGTGACGGCGTGCTGCACGTCCTTCGACGCATGCCACACGCGGTAGCGCACGTCGAAACCGTCCGGTACGTATACGACGAGCGGCAGGCGGCTGTTGTAGCGCAGCAGCTGGCCGTCACCGCGCACCTGCACGAAGCGCTGCTGCGGCGCCTGGCCGGGGCAGGCCATCAGCGTCGATGCCGGCCCCTTCACGTCGGTCAGCCGGTAATACGTATAGCCCCAGCCCTTCACGTCCTCGGCGCTCAGCTCGCCGCCGAACCATTGCTGGTTGCAGTCGGTCTGCAGCGTCTTGCCGATCATCAGCTCGACGCGCGCGTCGCCTTCGTTCTCGAGCGCGGGCAGCGCGATCACCGCGCGCTGCTGGCCAGCCGCCGGCTGCGGGAACATCTTGATCGATTCTGCCGACACGGCGGGCGCCGATGCGGGCCCGGCCGCGCAGGCGGCGGCAGCGGTCGTCACGCAAAAGGCGGCCAGGACGGCCCGGATCGCGAATTTCATCGATGTGCTCCTGATAAACAAAATAGGCCCCGATGCTAACACTTTCGTCGCACGACCTTACGAGGCTGTAATTTGACGACACAATTGCAAACAGCCGGCAATCCCCGCGCGCGGTACTTATAGGGGAACCAACGGAGATCATCATGCTCAAGCTCATTGCCGCCGCCGGCGTCGCCACGCTGCTGGCCGGGTGCGTCGTCGGGCCGGACGCCGGATACGGATACGGCTACGGACCGACCTACTATTCCGATCCGGGCTATGCGTACGGCCCGGCCTACGCACCGTCGCCCGTGTACGGCACGGTCAACATCTGGGGCGGTGGCGGCGGGCGCGACTGGGACCGCGACCGCCGCGGCTGGGATCGCGGACGCGACGGCTGGAATCGTGACCGCGGCGGCTGGGACCGCGACCGCGGCGAGCGCGCCCGTCATGGCGGCTGGGGCCGCGGCGACGGACGTCGCGCCGACTGGAACGACGGCGGCGGGAACGGCCAAGGCAACGGCGGCGGCCATCGCCACTGACGCAATTGCAACCGTTTGTATCCGCACACGGTTCACACCAGACCGAAACGAACCGATAGACGACCGCCAAAACACGAAGGCCCTCGCATCACTGCGAGGGCCTTTTGTCGTCCGCCCTGCCGGGAGTCCGGCAACGCCGGCGATGCAGCGCCGAGCCTGCCCACTCGTCAGACGCGCGCCCGCTTACCACCCGGCCGGCCGCGCATAGCCGCCCGACACCGGCGCGCCGCACACGTACGGGCGCTGATAGCGGTCGTAGCAGTAGTCCGGGCCGTCGTCCTGGTACTGCGCCTGCTGATAGGTCGGATAAGCCGGCTGCTGGTAAGCCGGTGCCTGGTAGTACGTCGGCGGCTGATAGGCCGGTGCCTGATACACCGGCGCCTGATACGCGACGGGCGGATTCATCGCCGACGTCACGATCGCGCCGAGCACCGCGCCGCCGATCAGTGCGCCGATGATGGCGCCCCCGTCGCGGCCATGCGCGGACGCCGGGCCCGCCACGGCGAGCGAACCGGCGAGGACACACACTGCGGCAATTCTTTTCATGATGGACTCCCACGCGAAGTGGTACTTGATGCGATGCATTGTGGCTGCGCACGGCCGTAATAGATGCAGCAAGTGGTAACGCGCCATTACGCGTATCACGCACACCGAAACGCGGCACCGCCGTGCTACGATTTTCGGCACACAGGAGACGCCTTCATGCAGCCCGAAACCGCCCGCCGTTTCGATACCGAATTCGCGCCGCGCATTGCGCAGGCGATCGCCGCCTACTTCGCCGACCACGTGCTGACCGGCGTCGTCCCATACGGCGGGCACGGGCAACCGACGCGCGTGCAGATCCGCAGCGCGCCGCACGAACACGTGAGCGGCTTCGCGCATCCGCTGAACCTCGAGCTGACCTGGGACACCGACGAGATCGAACGACTGATGGCACCCGACGGGCCCGCGCGATTCGAGCACTACCTGAGCGCGCTGCCGAGGAAACTGAGCGCATGGCAGGGCGCGCGCGACATCGATCTCGCGTCGCGCACGCAGGCCGACCCGCTCGTGCGGCTCGGCGGCCTCGACTTCGAAGGCTGAGCGCACGCCCCGGCCGCCGGCCGGACGCTGGCGGCGTCGCGCGAAACGGTCCGGTGATACACTCGACCGGTCCCGCTCCGGCGCCGCCAGGCTGACCGGACCGTTCACCGCCGCCACCACCCGCGAGCATGGTTGCGCACGCAACCGGCATCCGGGCACGCGGACAATCACGCCTTCTCCCGTCATGAACGCCGATACCGGCCTGCCGCTTCCGCAACGCTACTGGGCAATCGTCTGCGTCGCACTGGGCATCACGCTCGCCGTGCTCGACGGCGCCATCGCGAACGTCGCGCTGCCGACGATCGCGCGCGACCTGCACGCGTCCGATGCCGCGTCGATCTGGATCGTCAACGCGTACCAGCTCGCGGTCACGATCACGCTGCTGCCGCTCGCGTCGCTCGGCGAACGCGTCGGCTATCGCCGCATCTACATCGCCGGGCTTGCGCTCTTCACCGCGGCGTCGCTCGGCTGCGCGCTCGCCGGCTCGCTGCCCGTGCTCGCCGTGATGCGCGTGATACAGGGGTTCGGTGCAGCCGGCATCATGAGCGTGAACGCCGCGCTCGTGCGGATGATCTACCCGTCGTCGATGCTCGGGCGCGGGCTGTCGATCAACGCGATGGTGGTCGCGCTGTCGTCGGCGATCGGCCCGACGGTGGCATCGGCAATCCTGTCGGTCGCGTCGTGGCCCTGGCTGTTCGCGGTCAACGTGCCGATCGGCATCGCCGCGGTGTTCGGCAGCCTCCGGGCGCTGCCGGCCAACCCGCTGCACGACGCGCCGTACGACTTCCCGAGCGCGCTGATGAACGCATGCGTGTTCGGCCTGCTCATCATGGCCGTCGACGGGCTCGGTCACGGCGAAAGCCACGCGTACGTCGCAGGCGAACTGGCGATCGCGTTCGCCGTCGGCTACTTCTTCGTGAAGCGGCAGCTGTCGCAGCCGGCGCCGCTGCTGCCGGTCGATCTGATGCGCATCCCGATGTTCGCGCTGTCGATCTGCACGTCGGTTGCGTCGTTCACGTCGCAGATGCTCGCGTTCGTCGCGCTGCCGTTCTGGCTGCAGCATTCGCTCGGGTTCTCGCAGGTCGAAACCGGCCTCTACATGACGCCGTGGCCGCTCGTGATCGTATTCGCCGCGCCGCTTGCCGGCGTGCTGTCGGATCGCTACTCGGCCGGCATCCTCGGCGGAATCGGGCTCGCGCTGTTCGCGGCCGGGCTGCTGTCGCTCGCGACGATCGGCGCGCATCCGGGCACCGTCGACATCGTGTGGCGGATGGCGCTGTGCGGCGCAGGTTTCGGGTTGTTCCAGTCGCCGAACAATCGCGCGATGTTGTCGTCGGCGCCGCGCGAGCGCAGCGGCGGCGCGGGCGGGATGCTGAGCACGGCACGCCTGACGGGCCAGACGCTCGGGGCCGCGCTCGTCGCACTGATTTTCGGGCTGGCCCCCGACCGCGGGCCGACGATCGCGCTCTATGTCGCCACGGTGTTCGCGGCGCTCGCGGCGGTGGTCAGCATGCTGCGCATCGCGTCGCCGCGCCCCGACGCGACGACCTGACGCCGCCGCGCGCGGCGCCCGCCGGTCACGCGGCGTCGAGCGCGTCCATCACGAAACGCACGCGCGCCTTCACGCTCACGCACGGCAGCTCGATCAGCCGATACCCGTAGGCCGTATAGCAATCGACCATCGCGTCGTAGGTGCGCACTGCCTCGGCGAAATCCTGCCGGCGCTCGGTGTCCCGCGTGTAGATGTCGGGCCACGGCGGCGCGATGAACACGCGCCGGTGATAACGGAAGCGCCGCGCCGCGGCCTCCGCATGCGCGGGCACCGCGAGGCCCGTCAGACGCAAGTAGCCGATCACGTCCGGCACGCCGCGGTCGAAGAACACGGGCCCGCGCGCGCCTCGTGCGAGATGATACGAACGCATCTCCCAGTTCAGCATCTGCTCGGCAAACGCGGCCCGGTCGCGCCAGGGCAGCGCCGGACCGTCGATCGCCATCTGGTCGCGGATCACACCACGCCCGGCCTCGTGCGAGCGCGCGAAACCGCAACGCTCGAGCGCATCGAGCAGCGTGCTCTTGCCGGAGCCTGGGCCGCCCGTGACGACGAAGAAGCGGGCGGACGCCGCCTCCGCGCCGCCCTCCTCCATGCGCTCAGACATGCACGGCTCGCCGGCCCGCGCGCTGCGTGACCGACGCGGCCGCCGCGACGCTGCGCAGGTCGGCGACGAACGTATCGCGCCAGACCGACAGATTGTTCTCGCGCAGGCGCGCGAGGTTCTCTTCGTGACGCGCCTGCCGCTCGGCGAGCGGCATCGACAGCGCGCGCTCGAGCGCGTCGGCCATCTGCGACAGGTCGTAAGGATTGACGAGCAGCGCGCCGGTCAGCTCGGCCGCCGCGCCCGCGAACTCCGACAGCACGAGCACGCCCGGATCGGCCGGATCCTGCGACGCGACGTATTCCTTCGCGACGAGATTCATCCCGTCGCGCAGCGGCGTCACGTAGCCGACCTGCGACATCCGGAAGAACGCCATCAGCAGATTGCGCTCGTACTTGCGGTTCAGGTACTGGATCGGCGTCCAGTCGAGCTGCGAGAAGCGGCCGTTGATGCGGCCGGCCTCGCCTTCGAGCGTTTCGCGAATGCGCTGGTAGGTCTGCACGTCGGAGCGCGTCGGCGGCGCGATCTGCACGAGCGACACGCGCCCCTGCCAGCCCGGCGCGTTGGCGAGCATCCGCTCGAACGACTGGAAGCGTTCGACGAGCCCCTTCGAATAGTCGAGCCGGTCGACGCTCATCACGAGCTTGCGGCCGGCGAGCGCATCGCGCAGCATCTTCACCGGCTTGCGCGAGCCGTACTGGACGGCCGCCTCGGCGATCGCATCCGGATGCACGCCGATCGGATAGGCGGCGACCTTCACGACGCGGCCGTGCGCATGCAGCATCCCGTCGTCGCTCGCCGCGCCGATGCCGCGCCGCTCGATGTAGTCGGTGAACGCCTGCTTGTCGGCATCGGTCTGGAAACCCGCGATGTCGTATGCGCACATGAACTTCACGAGTTCCTCGTTCGGCGGCACGACGCGCAGCATGTCGGGCGACGGAAACGGGATGTGCAGGAAGAAGCCGATCGGGTTCTTCACGCCGAGTTCGCGCAGGCAATGCGCGAACGGCAGCAGGTGATAGTCGTGCACCCAGATCAGGTCGTCGGGCCGCAGCAGCGCGGCGAGCTGCTTCGCGAGCATCGCGTTCACGCGCAAATAGCCGGCATACTCCTGCCGGTCGAAGCGCGCGAGATCGCCGCGGTAGTGGAACACCGGCCACAGCGTCGCGTTCGAGAAGCCGCGGTAGTACTGATCGTAATCGCGCCGGGTCAGCCCGAGCGTCGCATACGTGACGTTGCCGTCCCGCTGGATCGCGGGTGCGGCGTCGGGCGTACCGACGATCTCGCCATTCCAGCCGAACCAGACGCCACCGGTTTCCTTCAGCGCGTCCATCACGCCGACCGCGAGGCCACCTGCGCTCGGGCGCGTGTCCTCGCCGGCGGCGACACGGTTCGATACCACGATCAATCTGCTCATGCGGCTTCCCCTCCTCGATTCGATTGGATGACGCGCGGCGCGCGCCAAGGCAGACGCGACGGCCCGAAGGCGGTCGCGCGGCGATTCAGATGTGAGCGATGCAACAAAGAGCGCAATGAAATGCGGCGGCGGAATGCAACGGCGACGGCATCAGGCGTCCTGCTCCCGGCCGAGGTCGCGTTGATAGTCGAGCCCTTCCGGGCGTGCGCCGCCCTGGTTGTGATCGCCGTCGGATGGCGTCTCGTCGGGCGCGCCGGCCGGCGCGTCGGTCTGCGGACGCGGGCGCTCGGCACCCGCATCGGGCGGCCGGGAAGAAAACCGTTTCGAACGGCGCATGGCTGGGTGTCTCATATGCAACGCGGCTCGGGGCCGTCGTAGAAACATTCCATAACAAAACAGTCTAGGTGCCTTGCTCGCATGCCACGGTAACAATTGCCTTCAATTTGTAACGTTTCGACCCCCGCTCAGCCAACTGTCCGACAATAGCGCCGCGCGTACGCGCGCGAGCCGTCGCCCGCCGATTTGTCAAAGCTTTGCAATTTTCCTATGACAATTGCGAAACAATGACGCGGCATGGGGCGCGCATGCGCCGCCGCTCACCCAGACAGGACTTGCACTCAGGGATGAACATTCGTTTCGAACCGCCGCGTCGGGCCATGCCGGCGCGCATCGTGCTGGCCGCGATCGCCACGGCCACACTGCTGTCCGGCTGCAACTCGCTGTACAGCGAAGGCGCGACTGCTGGCGCCGGTATCGCGGGCGCCGCGATTGCCTCCAAGGTCACCAGCAACGCCGCCGTCGCGACGGGCATCGGCCTCGGCGCCGTCGCCGGCGCGCGTGCGGGCGTGCAGTACACGCAGCGGGTTGCGCACCGCTACACGCAGGAGCAGATCGCGAAAGCGGCCGGCCCGCTCGACGTCGGCGGCGTCGCGCCGTGGACGACCCACCACTCGTTCCCGATCGAGGACGACGAACAGGGCCGCGTGACGGTCAGCCGGATGATCAGCATCGGCCCGCTCGACTGCAAGGAAATCGTGTTCGCGGTCGACACGCCCGCGAAGGCCGACAAGGCCGCCGAATCGGCGTTCTACGTCGCCACGATCTGCCGCGACGGCCCCGTGTGGAAATGGGCGTCGGCGGAACCCGCGACCGAACGCTGGGGCGCGCTGCAATGAGCGTCGCGATCCGTATCGCGGCGATCGGCACGCTGTGCGCGGCCAGCGCCGCGCTGTCGGGCTGCGGCTCGGTCGGCGCGGCGAGCGGCGCGCTCGCCGGCGCGGCGACGGGCCTCGTCACCGCGAACCCGGCCGTGGGCGTCGGTGTCGGGATCGCCGTGCAGGCGGCGACCGACGAGGCCGTCAACCGCACGATGAAGCAGCTCCATCAGAATCAGCAGGACGCGATCGCGAAGGCGGCGGGCAGTCTGGCCGTCGGCGAAGCGAAGCCGTGGAAGGTGAAGAACACGCTGCCGCTCGAAAACGGCGAAGGCGAGGTGCGCGTCACGCGTGCGTACTCGACGGCGCTCGCGCTGTGCAAGGAATTCGCGTTCTCGGTGAAGGACGGCGACAAGGCCGACTGGTATTTCGCGAATGCGTGCCAGCAAGGCACGCACTGGAAGTGGGCGTCGGCCGAACCGGCCGTCGACCGCTGGGGCAACCTGCAGTAACGAGGCGAGGCGCGGCGCCCGACACGCGCGGCGCATGCGAATGCCGGGCCCTGCGGCCCGGCGCGATGGTTCAGGACTCGACGTCCTCGAGACTGAAGATTTCGGTCTGGTCGTTGTACGAGAAGATCTCGCCGTAACGGCCCCAGTCGATCACCGCGTCGAGCGTTTCCTCCGCCGCACCGTCCGACAGAAAATCCTCCAGCTCCTGCTCGAAGCGCACGCGCGGCGCGCGATGGCCCGGGCGCTCGTTCAATACCTTCTTGATCCGCGCGGCGAGCGGCACGTGCTTCAGCAGATGATCCGCGAACATCAGCTTGCGCTCCTGCGTACCGAATTCCGCGAACACGCGCCCCGGCGGCGTCAGGAACACGTCACCTTCGCGCACGTCGGCGAAGCCGAGGTATTGCAGCACTTCGGCGATCGGGAACAGGTCGTCGACCTCCAGATGCAGCGTGCGCGCGATTTCCGGCATGTCGGCGCGGCCGTGGTACGGCGCCATCGCGAGCGTCTCGATCAG
>NZ_LOSX01000017.1:0-2539 GCF_001521985.1 Burkholderia sp. RF4-BP95
GTAAGCCGTCAATAAACGACGCCCTACCAATGGTAGGCAGAAGGTCAGATGCTAAGTGTCCGCGTGGACACATGCACTCAGACCGTGATGACAGAGAAACAGGACCTTCGAAGCAGACTGGTGGTTGGCCGCAGACGGGATGGCCGGCGGGAATTTGATGAAGATGCCGTGCGGGAGCTGGTCGAGTTTTGCCTGAGGCCGGGGGTATCGATCGCCCGGGCGGCCATGGACCATGACGTTAATCCGAACCAGTTGCGTCGCTGGATCTCGCGCCATCAGCAGCATACGCTGCAAACCCCGACGAGGCCGGACCCGCTGGTGATCGACGGCGTATCGATCGACATTCCGGGCACTGCACATCGGGTTCCGATGAGTGAAGCGCGAGCATTCGTTCCTGTCGTCACGACTGCGTCGACTGTGCCTGCCGCTTCCCCAGTATTGCCACCAGCCCCGTCGTTGATGGCGCTCTCGTTACATGTGCGCTTGTCCAATGGTGTCGAATTCGATCTCGGCGAGGCGAGTGTCGATGAGCTGGCCACGGTGATCCAGATGCTCGGGAGGCTGCCGTGTTCCGGTTCGACGAAGGGCTGAAGGTCTACCTGCATCGCGATCCCGTCGACTTCCGCATGGGCATCAACGGGCTGTCGATCCTGGTCGAGCAGGCGATGCGCCTGAACTCAATGACCTCGGCGCTGTTCGTCTTCGGCAACCGCCGTCGTGATCGAGTCAAGATCCTCGGCTGGGGCGGCAACGGTTTCTGGTTGCTGCTCAAGCGACTCGAAGCCGACCGCTTCGTCTGGCCGAACGGTGGCGACACGATCACGCTCAGCACCGAGCAGTTGCACTGGCTGCTCGACGGCATCGACCTGGCCGTGATCCAGAAGCATCCCCAGCGATATTACGCGCGGATGAGCTGAACACTACGCAGATGGCATGGTCTAATCGGCCATGCCGAATAGCCCCGTCATGTTGAGCGCGGAGGAGTACAAAGCGCTGATTGCCGCGAGCGCCGAACTCGATGCGCTGCGCGGTGAGCTTCGACTCGTGACGGCCCAGCGCGATCTGGCCGAAGAGAAGCTGCGGGCCTACAAGCACGAACTGTTCGGTGCCTCTAGCGAGGCGCGCCATGCCGACCAACTCGGCCTGTTCAACGAAGCTGAAGCATTGGCCACCACTACCGATGCGCCCGCGCGCGAGGACGCGCCCGGCACGTCTGTCGCCGCCCACACGCGAGGCAAGCGCGGACGCAAACCACTCGATCCGAACTTGCCGCGCGAGGTCGTGCGGCACGAACTACCCGAGTCTGAACGATTCTGCGCGCATGATGGCCATGCTCTCGTCGAGATCGGCGTCGAGACGAGCGAACAGCTTGACGTGATTCCCGAGCAGGTCCGCGTCGTTCAGCACCAGCGCGTCAAGTACGCGTGCCCGTGCTGTGATCTCGGCATCAAGGTCACGCCGGCGCCAGCGCGTATCATCCCACGCGGGTTGCTCACGGAATCCGCGCTGGCGTGGATCATCACTGGCAAGTACCAGTACGGTATGCCACTGTATCGCCAAGCCACGCTGCTGCGTCGCTTCGGCGGCGACATCTCGTCCAACACGCTGGCCGCCAGCGTGGTGCGGGTGGGACTGGCCACGCAGCCGGTGATCAACCTGATGCGCGACGCGCTGCTCGAATCGGACTTGATCTACGGCGACGAGACAACGTTCCAAGTGCTGAAGGAGCCAGGACGCAGGCCGCAGGCGAAGAGTTACCTGTGGGCGCAGGTCAACGGCTCGGGGCCACCAGTACGGATGTTCTCGTACTCGCCGGGGCGCGGCGCCCAGCATGCGCAGAAGCTCTATGCTGGCGTGCAGCCTGGCACCGTGCTGATGACTGACGGGTACGAACTCTACAACGGAATCGCCCACGATCACCAGCTCGTGCATCTCGGATGCTGGGCACACGTGCGCCGCGGCTTCATCAAGGCCGAGGAGTCGGTGCCGAAGGCGGCACGCTCGCCGGATCTGCTGGCCACGCGCTTCGTCGTGCTGATCGGCAAGCTGTTCGCGGCCGAGGTGCGCAGCGCGAAGTGGAAGTCTGAACGTCGGCAACGACTGCGCGCTCGGTACAGCGCCCGCGTGCTCGCCATCATCGAGCGCATGCTGGTCGAGCATCTGCCGGGCGTCGTGCCGTCGAGTCTGCTCGGCAAGGCATTGCAGTACATGAGCGGACAGTGGCCCAAGCTGGTCCGATACGTCGGTAACGGCAACTGGCCGATCTCGAACAACCTGTGCGAGAACGCGATCCGGCCGTTCGTCGTCGGCCGCAAGGGCTGGCTGTTCTCCGATACTGTCGCTGGCGCGCAGGCCAGCGCCAACCTGTACTCCCTCGTCGAGACGTGCAAGGCGAACGGCGTCGAGCCGTATCGCTATCTGGTCTGGCTGTTCACCAGGTTGCCGCTCGCCGCAACCGCCGACGACTATGCCGCCCTCATGCCATGGAGCATGCCTGCCACTCCCAACCTCTGATGGGCGTCGTTAAAAGACCGCATAC